>JAKOWQ010000079.1 GCA_029781465.1 Pseudomonadota bacterium | reverse complement strand
CGCGCCGGCCCTGGTCCTGCTGCTCGCGGGGGTCGTGCTGTTGTCGATGCCGCCCAGCGCCACCGGATGGCTGGCTGTCGTCGGCGGAGCGCGGGTGGGCGGTGCGCTGGGCTGGCAGCGCGGCAAGCTGATGCACCTTGAGCATGACGGGCAAGGGCAGTTGATGATCCGCACCTCGCCCGCCGCGCTGGTGCTGATCGTGGTGGTGATCGGAGCCAAACGTCTGCTTGCGCCCGCTGCCGGGGCTGGAGACGGAGCGAGCGCAGCATTGGCTCCGCAAGCGCTCTTGCTGACCGATGCGCTGCTGGGCTTCGCGCTGGGAATGATCGTGATGATGCGGATCGAGCTGTGGCTGCGCGCGCGGCGGATGGGTACCGTCAGGGAAGGGAAATGACGCCATGTGGCAAACGCTGTTTTCGCTGACCAACATCCTGGCCATGGGCGGCTGGCTGTTGCTTGCCGTTTTCCCAAGGAAGCCGCTGACCCATAGCATCATCCTCTACCTTGGGGTCGCTCTGCTTTGCCTGATCTATACGGTGTGTTTCGCGCTGGTGATGAGTGGCACCGTCGATCCCGTAGCCCAGCCGGGCGCGGGCGAGCCGGGCTTTTCCTCCATCGAGGCCGTGCGGGCGATCTTTCTTTCGGATGGCGGGGTGGTGATCGGCTGGACCCACTACCTCGCTTTCGACCTGTTCACCGGGCTGTGGATTGCGCGCGATGCCGACGCCAAGGGTTTTGGCCGGATCTGGCAATTGCCGTTTCTGGCCGCGACCTTCCTTGCCGGGCCGATCGGGCTGTTCTTCTGGCTGCTGGTGCGCGAACCGGCGGCGCGGCGCCTTGGACGGGGCTGAACCCTATTTGTGCATGGCCTTGTCGCCAGCCTCGCCCACCGATTCGATATCGCGGCCAAGCCCTTTGACCGTGTTGCAGGCGCTGGCGGTGAAAACGATTCCGCTGGCGGCGAGGGCGAGCACAAGTTTGCGGATCACACGGAATCTCCTGTCTGGATCGCCGCTAGGCTATCGCGCGCGGGTTAACGCAAGCTGACGCTATTCGCCGCTGCTTGCCGCGGAGGGTGAAATCGCCTTGTTGTGGAGGTGTTCGCGCCAGGCGATCACGCCGCCGGCCGCGATGATCGCCGGGGCGCCCAGCCAGGTGGCGGCTGGAGGCAGCTGATCCCATATCAGCCAGCCGAACAGCGTCGCCCAGACCAGCGAGGAATAGTCCATCACGATCACGCTCGCCACCTGGCCATAGCGCAGCGAGGCGGTGAGCAGGATCTGGCCGATGCAGCCCAACACTCCGCCGCCGATCAGCAGCAACCACTGGAACGGGCTGTGCGCGGTCATGGTGAATGGCAGCCCCAGGGCCAGGATTGGTGCCGATAGCGCCGCAAACCAGAACACGATCGACAGCGATTCCTCGGTCCGTGCCAGGTCGCGCACCTGGATCGAGATCAGCGCCACCATGAAGCCCGCGCCAAGACCCACCGCCGCGCCGAAGGGCGGGATATGCGAATGCCCCGGCTGGGCGATAATCAGCACCCCGGCAAAGCCCAGCGCCACGGCCAGCCAACGCACCGGCCCGACCCGTTCCTTGAGCAGCAGCGCCGAGAGGATCACGGCGAAAATCGGGGTGGTGAAGCCCAGTGTGGTCGATTCGGCCAGGGGCAGCAGCACCGGGGCACCGAAGGTGAAGAACATGCCGGCCATCCCCAGCATCGCCCGGCGGAAATGATCCGGCAGACGCGCCGTGCGCAGCCTTGCTGTTTCGCCGCTCAGGGCCAGCCATCCGAAGATCAGGAAAACCGTCGGGACCTGGCGCCAGAACAGGATCTCGGGGAATGCTACCCCCGAACCGGCGGTGAACTTGACCAGCGCGACCAGGCTGG
>JAKOWQ010000184.1 GCA_029781465.1 Pseudomonadota bacterium | reverse complement strand
CGGCTTGATCGCCGAAGCGGGCAAGGGCGCCATCATCGCGGTCAACAAGTGGGATTTGGTCGACAAGGAGGCGATGCCCTACGAGGACTACGTCAAACAGGTCAAGGGCGAGCTGAAGTTCCTGGACTATGCCCCGGTGGTCACCCTCTCGGCCCTCACCGGCCAGCGCGCCACGAAGGTGTTGGACATCGCCCGCGAGGTGGACGCCGCGCGCAAGACCCGCGTGCCCACCGGCGAGTTGAATCGCTTCATCCTGGAGCTGCAGGCCGGATTCAGCTTCAGCCGCAAGGGGCGAGAACTGAAGTTCCGCTACGTCACCCAGGTGGGTATCGAGCCGCCGACCTTCATCTTCTTCGTCAACGAACCTGAACTGGTGCATTTTGCCACCGAACGCATGCTGGCCAATCGCTTCCGCGAACGCTACGGCTTCGTCGGCACCCCCTTGCGGCTGTTCTTCCGCGGCGGCAATAAGGATGCTTAGAGCAGAGTACCGCTCAGGATCCAGCGGGCGATGAGGAAGTAGATCACCAGCCCGACGACGTCGACCAGGGTCGCGACGAAGGGGGCCGACGAGGTGGCGGGGTCCTGGCCCAGGCGGCGCAGCAGGAAGGGCAGCATCGAACCGGTCAGCGTGCCCCAGAGCACCACCCCGATGAGCGACAGGCCCACCGTCAGGGCGATCAGGAACCAATGGGGCCCGTATTGGTGCGTCGCGGCCTGCCAAAGCCCGATGCGCGCCATGCCCACCGAGCCGAGGATCAGCCCCAAGGTCAGCCCGCTCATGATCTCGCGGCGCATCACCGACCACCAGTCTTTGACGCCCACCTCGCCCACAGCCAAGGCGCGGATCATGAGGCTGGCCGCCTGCGAACCGCTGTTGCCGCCGCTGGCGATGATCAGCGGCATGAGGATGGCCAGCACCTGGGCCTTGGCGATCTCGCCCTGAAAGAAGCCCAGCGCGGTGGCCGTGAACATCTCGCCGACGAAGAGGACCACCAGCCACCGCGCG
>JAKOWQ010000041.1 GCA_029781465.1 Pseudomonadota bacterium | reverse complement strand
GAAGCGGGGTCGACCAGTTCTGGCAGCAACATGGCGGATAGTCCTCGCCGTTGCGGACGACCGGGAAACGGCGCCTTCGGGCGCCGTTTCTTTTCAGCGCATCCGGCGCGATTGACGCCGCAGCCGGCCGGGCAAATTTGCGGATCGATCGGGAACCACCCGTCGGGACGGAGTGTTGAGCGAGAAGCACCCTGATTCGCTGCCCATGGCAGACCAACCATGTTTCCAGCTCCCGCCGCGACCGAACAAACACAACTATATTTATATAAGACATCGCGCAATGTTTCGAATACGGGCTTATTCGTCGATCAGACTCCCCAATGTGCCGGCGGGCCAAGCGATCGGTGCGTGAATCCCCCGCATAGCGGGGCAGGACATCTGACGGGCAAGATCGCCCTGTCGGACATCGTCCCCGTCTCGCCGAGGGGCCATTCCGACTTGCCCTCGAGCCGGGTGGACAAGATTCGAACCAGTGCGGCGCATATACCATGCCGAGCGGAGGCGGCGGTGAACCGAGATCGGGACGGCAAGACCCCAGGCGGATCGGCGCGGCGCCAACAGGCAACCCACCGCACGGCGCTGCGCCGGTGGACGGCATTTCGGCCGGGGACCTCCCCGCCGCGGGCGCCAGGGTCTGGAACGCTCAGGGCAGGAGATCCGGCCGCTCAGGGGCCGGCAGGGCCCGATGACTCGCCCTTCGACCGCTGGATCGACCACGAGCTTCGGCAAATCTACAACCGGGTTCTCGCCGAGCCGATTCCGCCGCAGTTGCTGGATCTGATCGAACACCATCGGCGCAAGGCGCGCGACGGCAACAGTGACTCCTGACCAGCCCGTTGGCGGCGCCGGACGCAACCACCTCGTGCGGCATCGATCAGGGCGGCAGGTCCAGCCAAGACCGGATGCACCGTTCGAGCACCCGGGCAAGAAAGCCGAGCAGCTCGGTCCGGAGTCCGGCATAGAACATGTCGGGCTCGCGGCTGCCCAGCACCAGCAGGCAGGGGGCCGTCTGG
>JAKOWQ010000039.1 GCA_029781465.1 Pseudomonadota bacterium | reverse complement strand
TTCGTTCGGCTTGAAGCTGCGCGCGGCACCTCCGGTCACGGCCTCGGACTGAGCCTGGTCCGGGCAATCACCGATGCTCACGGGGCTGTTCTCACGCTCGGGGATGCCAATCCTGGTCTGACCGCGACGATTGCATTTGCGGAAAGGATAGAGCCCTGAGGACGGCATTCGCTCTCTCGCTTGCACTGCTTACTGGCGCTTGCGCCAGCTATGGTCCCGTGCCGCTATCTGACGAACCGGAGGTACTTGCGCCTGCTACTTCGCAGGTCCTCGAAGCCCGGGCCAGCGCTGTCGAACGGCCTTGGCTCAAACCTACGACAATCAACCTTGCCGCACCGTTGACGCCCCAGGGCGTTGCGGCGCTCGCGGTTGTCAACAATCCCGATTTGATCGCATTACGATCCCGCGCGGGCGTTGCCGAAGCCCAAGCCTTTGCCGCCGGGCTCCTGCCCGATCCGACTTTCAGTTTTGGCGCGGACAAGGTGCTGAGCGGACCGGATACCTTCCTCAACATCGCAGGCGCCCTCGGTCTGGACCTCAACGCACTGCGCAAGCGCGCCGTAACGCGCGAGCAGGCCGGCGCGCAAGCAAGGCAAGTGCGGCTCGACCTTGCCTGGGCCGAATGGCAAACGGCAGGTCTGGCTCGAATCCAGGCCGTGCGCATCCAGGGACTGAGCCAAATTCTCGATTTGACGCGCGCCGCAGCCGCCGCGGCGGAGGACCAGCTAGCCCGGTCGGCTCGTGCCGCCCGTCGCGGAGATGTCCCTGCGGGCGATGCCGAGGCTGCACGGATCGCCGCTTACGATGCCGCCGACCGGCTGCGCAATGCCGAGCGCGATTTGCTCGCCGCGCATCAAGAGTTGGCCCGGCTTCTGGGCTTGCCGCCTGAAACCCTGTTGGCGCTCGCGCCGATCGATTTGCCTGTCTCCCCGCTACCCGCTGATCGGCTTTTTGCAATCGCGCGTGACAGCCGGACCGATCTTGCCGCACTGCGCGCTGGTTACGATGCGCAAGAAGCTTCGGTTCACAAGGCGGTTCTCGACCAGTTCCCCACACTCAACCTGAGTGTGACCGGCAATCGCGATTCAGCCGGAAATCTGCTGCTTGGACCAACGATCGATTTTACCCTGCCGCTATGGAACCGCAATCGCGGCGGAATTGCCGTCGAGCGCGCCACGCGCGCGGCGCTGAAGTCTGAATACGAGGCGCGCCTGTTCAACGCGCGTGCAGAGATCGCCGCAGCTTGGAACGGCATCGCGCTGGCGCGGCGGCAGTTGGCCGAAGCGGAGGCGGGCATCCCCTCGCTTCAGCACCTGTCGGACACAGCCAGGCAGGCGAGCATACGCGGCGACCTGTCGAGGGCGGCAGCGATGACAGCCCAGCAGCAATTGCGTGATCGCCAATTGGTGATCGCTCAGGCCCAGTTGGCCATCGAAGAACAGACCATCGCGCTCGAACTGTTGAGCGGAACACCGATCGAGGGGTGGAAATGAGACGACAATTGGCGATTATTCCGCTGCTGATACTGCTGGCGGGCTGCTCCGAAAATGCAGGTAGCGAA
>JAKOWQ010000037.1 GCA_029781465.1 Pseudomonadota bacterium | reverse complement strand
CGGCCGCCTCGATTGCCTGAAGCTGCTCTCCCCCCTCGTAGCGCAACCTTCCGATCTCGACCCACAGCAGCGGATCCTTGGGCGCAAAGGCCAGCGCCCGGTCGAGCGCGCGGCCGGCGGCGGGCAGGTTGCCATCGATCCGCTCCAGCCAGCCAAGCATGCGAAACCCATAGCCTTCGGTGCCCTTGGCGAATTTCCCGTCGGCCAGCCATTGGCGGGCCCGGACAGTCTCTCCCTGCTGCAAAAGCGCTTCGCCCATCGCCGCGGCAAGCTCGTCGCGCGTGGCACCGGCGTCGCGCGCGCGGACAAGCTCGGCTTCCGCCGCGATCCCGTCGCCGCGATCAAGCGCTTCGTGCGCAGAGCGCAGCGCCGGCTTGGCCGTATCGGGCAGTGCCCCAAGCGGCGCAGCCAGCAGCAGCGCCGCAAGCAGCGCAAATCGGCGCAGATCAGGCGTGAAGGTCATACTGCTTGAGCAGGTCGTAAAGGGTCGGCCGACTGATCCCGAGCAGTTTGGCGGTCGAGGAAATATTGCCCTCGCTGCGCGCCAGCGCATGGCGGATCACCTTGCGATCGGCAACTTCGCGCGCGGCCTTGAGGTTGAGCACTTGCGCCTCGTCCTCGTCGGGTTCGGCAAGATCGAGATCGCCCGCACCCACCAGTTTGCCTTCGGTCATGATCACCGCGCGTTTCACGCGGTTTTCCAGCTCGCGCACGTTGCCCGGCCAATGCCAGGCATCGATCGCGGCCAGCGCATCGGGGGCAAAGCCCTTGACCACCGGGTTCATCTCGCGCGCGAACCGGCCAAGGAAGGCCTTGGCCAGCAGCGCGGCATCGCCAGGGCGTTCCGCCAGACTGGGGATCTTCACCACGATCTCGGCCAGGCGATAGAACAGGTCTTCGCGAAACCGGCCCTCGGCGATCATCGCCTCGAGATCCTGATGGGTTGCGCAGACGATCCGGGTATCGACCGGGATCGACTTGCGCGATCCGACCCGCTCGATCACCCGCTCCTGCAGGAAACGCAGCAGCTTGACCTGCAGCGGCAGGGGAATATCCCCCACTTCATCGAGGAACAGCGTGCCGCCCTGGGCCTGCTCGATCTTGCCCTCGGTGGTCTTGACCGCGCCGGTGAAGGCGCCCTTTTCGTGGCCGAACAGCTCGCTTTCAAGCAGGTTTTCGGGGATCGCCGCACAGTTGATCGCAACAAAAGCGCCGTCACGGCGCTCGCTCGCCTCATGCAGTCCGCGCGCCAGCAGTTCCTTGCCTGTGCCGCTCGCGCCGAGCAGCATCACCGAAACATTGGTGTTGGCAACGCGCTCGATCGTCCGCGCCACCTTGACCATTTCCGGCGCGCCGGTGATCAGCCGCCCGAGCACCCGGTTGTCTTCGCCCGAACGCGCGGCAAGCTGGCGGTTTTCCGCCTCGATCCGGTGCAATTGCAGCGCGCGGCGCACAATCAGTCCAAGCGCCTCGATATCGACCGGCTTCTGGTAGAAATCGTAGGCACCGCGCGCGATCGCCTGCAACGCGCTTTCGCGCGCGCCGTGTCCCGATGCGACGATGACCTTGGTATCGGGCTTGAGCGCCATGATCTCGTCCAGCACGGCAAAGCCCTCGCTTGTGCCGTCGGGGTCTGGCGGAAGGCCAAGATCGAGAGTCACCACGGGCGGCTCTTCCGAGCGCAAGGCAGCCAGCGCGCTGGCACGGTCTCCGGCGATCACCACGTTGAAATCGGGCCAGGCCCACTTAAGCTGGGCTTGAAGTCCGGCGTCGTCCTCGACGATCAGCAGGGTGGGTTTGGTATCGCTCATCAGGCAACCTTCTTTCCGTCGGAACCGGAAAATGACTTGAGGAGTTCGGCCGTACCGGACAGCGGCAGGCGAATGACGAAGCGCGATCCGATCCCTTCGCGGCTTTCGACATCGAGCCGGCCGCCCATCGCCCTGACAAGTTCGCGCGCTTCGTAGGCGCCGATCCCGAAGCCGCCCGGCTTGGTGGAATCGAACGGTCGGAACAGGCGGGTGCGGACGAATTCGGCGCTCATCCCCGAACCGGAATCGGTTACTTCCGCAACACCGTAGAGCCCCTCACCCGCCACGCGGATGAACACCGGCACCTGTTCCGGGCTGGCATCGATGGCATTGCGGACCAGATGCGAAAGCACCTGCTCAAGCGACTCCCTGTCGGCCGAAACCTGGCATTCGCCGCTGGCGATCACGCTGACCGGATGGAGCGGCGCAAACTGTTCGGCAACCGCCGCCGCCACCTCATCGAGGCGGACCGGCGCGAGCCCTTCGATCGGAGCGATCCCGTGGCGCGAGAGCCGTGCCAGCATCGCATTCAGCTTGTCGGCCGAATTGCGCAGCGTGACCAGCATATCCACGCGGAAATCGGGGTTGTCGGCGTGCAGTTCGGCGTTGCGGGCAAGCAGTCCCAGCTGGCTGGCGAGGTTCTTGATATCGTGCATCACGAACGCGATGCGGCGATGGAAATCGTCGAACCGTGCGGCTTCCGCCAGGGCCTCCTGGCCCGAATGCTCAGCCAGATAGCTGGCGAGTTGTTGCCCCGCGACGCGCAGCAGATCGAAATCTTCCCAGTCCAGCGCGCGGGCCAGGGCCGGGCGCGCCAGAACGACGAGACCGACCAGGCGATCGAAATGGAGCAAGGGCACCAGCGCCCAGGCGCGCGGGTCCTCGATCAGCCAGGCCGGAACGGCAAAGCCGGGATCCTTGACCGGCTGTCCCGCCCGCAGATCATCCAGATCGGCGATATATCCGCTCCGCTCAAGGGCGCTTGCGGCAGCGCTGGACAGGGCCTGCGATGGCACTTCGGCCGTCGGCCACTGCCACCGCGCGGCCAGATCGAGCCCACCATGCTCCCCTGGGGTAAGCAACAGTCCGGCCGGGCTGTCGGCAATATCGGCAACCGCCCGGATTACCCGCTCTTCCAGCGAGCTGCCGCTGCCGCTTGCGGCAGAGACCGTGCGGTTGAAGCGCAGCCACTCGGCACGGTAATCGTAGCGGTGCTGAAACAGATGCTTGGCCAGCATGACCTTGAGCCAGCCCCGCATCCGCCGCGAAGGCACCAGCATCACCGCCGCCGCGCTGGCTCCGGCAACGAACCCGAGCTGCATCAACGCGGCGAAGTCTCCCCCGGCAAAAGCAAGCCACTGGGCCGCGGCGACCATCGCCACCAGATAGCCGCCGATCAGCAGCAACGATGCCGACTGGAAGGCGATCGACCGCGAGGGGCGGAAACGAACCTGCCTCGCGCCGCTGCTCGCCCCGAACGCGAGGAGCCCGCCGGCGATTACCGAAAAGCCGCCGCGCAGCGCGCCAAGCACTTCGAGACTGCCATCGGACAGGTAGGCGATGGTGTAATAATTGAGATCGTAGCCCCACAGCAACGCCAGCGCCAAAGCCGGCCAGCGCAGCAGCATCCGCGCCTGGCCCGAGGCGCCGCCGTAAAGATTGTGCACCAACACCAATCCGCCGATCACCACCAGCAGGTGCAGCATGGTAACAGCGTGAAACCCGGGCGAGGCGACCATTCCGCCCGGAGCCAGCGCGATCAGCCCCGCTGCGGCGACCTGCAGCAGCTCGGCAAAAGCCAGCGCGGCAAGCATCGGCCGCACCGGGCGCATCGCCGCATGCCGACCGTCGACCGCAAAGAGGCGGTAAAGCGCGAAGATCCAGGCAAGGTTGCGGGTGGACTCGGCCAGCATAGCAAGCTGCGCGGCACCCGCGCTGCGCAAACCGGTTACCCCCCAGAAAGCGGTCAGAGCGAGCGCGACCAGCACTGCACGTTGCGCCGTGCCATAGCGTTTGGGCCTTCCCGCCAGCCACAGCGCGGCAAAGGCACAGGCCAGCGCCCCCGCGCCCCAGGCGAGAACACCGGCTCCGGCCCAGAACGCGGCCTGGCCGATCATCTCAGCGCGCACCCTCGTGCCACAGCACCACCCGGAGCGTCTGAAGCAGGATCAGGAGATCGAGGAAGGGGGTGTAATTCTTGGCGTAATAGAGATCGTACTCAAGCTTGTGGCGCGAATCCTCGATCGAGGCACCGTAGGGATAGTTAATCTGCGCCCAGCCGGTGATCCCCGGTTTGACCATGTGCCGCTCGGCATAAAACGGCAGGTCCTGTTCAAGGTCGGAAACAAATTCGGGACGCTCGGGGCGCGGGCCGACAAAGCTCATCTCGCCCTTGAGAACGGTCCACAGCTGCGGCAACTCGTCGATCCGCACCTTGCGGATGAAGCGACCAAGCCGGGTCACGCGCGGATCGTCCTTTTGCGCCCATTGCGCGCCGTTGACTTCGGCATCGGTGCGCATCGAACGCAGTTTGACCAGATCGAAGTCCTCCCCATAGAGCCCCACCCGGGTCTGCCGAAAGAAGGCCGGTCCCTTGCTGTCAAGCTTCACCAGAAGCGCAAAGAGCAGGATCAGCGGAGCGGTTAGAACGAGCAGGAGCAGCGAAGCGGCGATATCGAACACACGCTTGAGCGCACCGGAAATCGCGCGTCCCGAGGAGAAGCCGTCGGAAAAGATCAGCCAGCTGGGATTGACCGTGTCGAGATCGACCCGGCCGGTCTCGCGCTCGATGAAGCTCGAGAAATCGTTGACGTAGACCCCGGTGGTCTTGATCCGCAAGAGATCGGCCAGCGGCAGCGAGTTGCGGCGCTCTTCCAGGGCAAGAACAACCTCGCTCGCCCCCAGGTTCTCGACGTGGCGGGTGAGATTGTGGATCGCGCCGCGCGGAATTGCCTCGGCCACCTCCGGCGGGGCATCGGTCATTGCGACGTAGCCGACGATGCAGAACCCGCTTTCGGGCCGCTCGGAAAGCCGGCGCA
>JAKOWQ010000034.1 GCA_029781465.1 Pseudomonadota bacterium | reverse complement strand
GGTCCCCACCGGGATCATCGAGAATTTCCGCCAGCTCAAGGATTCGCTGGGCGCGCGCGGCCGGGTGTTCGAAAGCGACACCGATACCGAAGTGGTCGCGCACCTGCTGTCCGAACAGGTCGAGGCTGGCAAGAGCCCCGAGGAGGCGGTCAAGGCCGTGCTGCCCCAGCTGCGCGGGGCCTTCGCCCTGGCGATCGTCTTCAAGGACCATCCCGACATGCTGATCGGTGCGCGGCTCGGTTCGCCGCTGGTGCTGGGGTTCGGCGATGGGGAGACCTACCTCGGCTCCGACGCGCTGGCGCTGGCCCCGCTGACCCAGAAGATCGCCTACCTTGATGAGGGTGACTGGGCGGTGGTGACCCGCGACGGCGCAAAGATCTTCGACAAGGACAACAACCCGGTCGAACGCGAGGTTACGACTTCGGGCGCATCGGCGGCAGAGATCGAGAAGGGCAATTACCGCCACTTCATGCAGAAGGAGATCTTCGAGCAGCCGACCGTGGTGGCGCAGACCTTGCGCAGCTACATCCGCCAGGTCGACCAGTCAGTCGCATTGCCGCAGTTCGATTTCGATCTTTCGAGCATCAACCGCGTTACCATCGTCGCCTGTGGGACGAGCTATTACGCCGGGATGGTCGCCAAGTACTGGTTCGAGCAGTTCGCCCGGCTGCCCGCCGATATCGATTTCGCCAGCGAGTTTCGCTACCGCGAGCCGGTGATGGAGCCGGGCGGGCTGTCGCTGTTCATTTCTCAGAGCGGGGAAACCGCCGATACACTCGCGGCGCTGCGCCATTGCAGGGCGCAGGGTCAGACCATCGCGGTGGTAGTCAACGTCCCCACCAGCTCGATGGCGCGCGAGGCCGATCTGCTGCTGCCAACGCACGCCGGGCCAGAAATAGGCGTCGCCTCGACCAAGGCCTTCACCTGTCAGCTGGCGGTACTTGCTGCGCTCGCCGCGCACATGGCGGTTAAGCGTGGACGGATGGACCGTGCAGCCGAGGCCGAGGTAGTCAAGCACCTGCTCGAAGCGCCGGCAAGCCTCAACGCGGCGCTGGCCCATGACGATCAGATCGCGGCCATGGCGCACCTTGTCGCCCCGGCGCGCGACGTGCTCTACCTGGGGCGCGGGCAGGACTATCCACTGGCGCTGGAGGGTGCGCTAAAACTGAAAGAAATCAGTTACATTCATGCAGAAGGTTATGCATCAGGTGAGATGAAGCACGGACCTATTGCGCTGATCGACGAGGCGGTGCCGGTGATCGTGCTGGCGCCCAGCGGGCCGCTGTTTGAAAAGACCGTCAGCAACATGCAGGAAGTGCGCGCGCGCGGCGGCAAGATCGTGCTGATTTCCGACCGCGAAGGGCTGGACGAGGCCGGCGAGGGCTGCCTCGCGACGATCGAGATGCCCAAGGTCCACCCGCTGATCGCGCCGCTGGTCTATGCCGTCCCGGTGCAGCTGCTGGCCTATCATGTGGCCTGCGTGAAGGGGACGGACGTCGACCAGCCCAGGAATCTGGCCAAGTCGGTGACGGTCGAATGAGGATCGCGGGCGGCTGCCACTGCGGCGCGGTGCGCTTTGAGGCCGAAGTGGCCGAGACGGTCGAGCTGCTCGACTGCAACTGCTCAATCTGCGCCAAGACCGGTTACTTGCATCTCAACGTCCCGCACGGGAACTTCACCCTTGCTTCTGGTAAGGATTCGCTGGTTAGCTACCGCTTTGGTACCGGTGCGGCCGAGCATTTGTTCTGTGCCATCTGCGGGATCAAGAGTTTCTACCAGCCGCGCTCGCACCCCGATTGCTGGAGCGTCAATTTCCGTTGCCTCGATAAGGAGGCATTGCCCAGGTATTCGATCAGGACATTCGATGGGCGTAACTGGGAAAGGGCGCGTACGCAGCTAGACTAGCCGCTACGGGATCGAATTTCCGGCTTAACCTTTACGCGGCGCTAAGGATTTCGGGGGTAATGCGCGGGGGTGACAAAGAACCCTGCGCCCTCGAGTCTGCCGCGCGAGCTGCCCACCATGGCAGTGCTTGGCCTTGCCGATCCCGAAGGCGGCGATTGGGCCCGGCTGCGCGGGTTGCAGTATTCCAGCCTGGCCAAGGTTACCCAGGTGCGCATTTTTGCCCACGCCATCGCCGCGCTGGGCGTGGTGCGGCTGTGCTTCGGGTCGATCCACATCGCTGCCTTGCTTGGCTGGGTGGCGGTGCTGGGCGCGACCCTGTATTACGGCGCGCGCATCGACAAGACCTTGGGCGATGCCGACAAGCGGCGGATGTCGCGCGACGAGGTCAACCGGCAAGCGATCAGCTCGATCACGACCGCGCTGGTCTGGGTCGCACCGATCGGGGTGTTCCCCTTCTTTGGTGATGGGTCGGTCCGGCTTGAGCTGTGGGCGATCGCGGCGATGCTGATGACCGCATCGGCGGTGCTGCTCCCAGCGGTGCCGCTGGGCAACCTGCTGTTCGCCGGGATCGTTGGCGGCAGCGCGCTGGTCAGCTTCCTGTTCGGCGGGGCCTATGAAATGGTCCTGTTGACCCTCGTGTTCGTCGCGGTGGTTGCGCTGGGCGCGGTCGAGAACGCCCGTTCCTTCCTCACCGCCCGCATTGCCGAGGCCGGCATGGCCGAACGCAACGAGGTCGTTTCGCTGCTGCTGCGTGAGTTCGAGGAAGGCGAGGCCGACTGGCTGTGGCAGATCGATACCTCGCGCCGGGTCCGCTCGGTTAGCCCCCGCTTCGCCTTTGCCCTGGGCAAGCAGCCCGATGAGATCGACGGTAAGCCTTTCATCCAGCTGATCGCGGGACCGGCCTGGGAAACCGGCCAGTTCCCCTCGAGCCTGCATGATCTGGCCGAACGGCTCAAACGGCGCGAGAATTTCTCCAACCTGCTGGTGCGGGTGACGATCAACGGCCAGCAGCGCTGGTGGGAGCTTTCGGGCACCCCCAAGCTGGATGAGCATGGCAACTTCGACGGGTTCCGCGGGGTCGGTTCCGACGTGACCGAGCAGCGCGAATCGAGCGAGAAAATCGCCCACATGGCGCGGTATGATACGCTGACCGGTCTGCCCAATCGCATGATGGTGACCGAGGCGCTGGGCGAGGCGATGCGCTATGCCGAGCAGTGGCGTTCGCGCTGCGCCTTCATGATGATCGACCTCGATCGCTTCAAGGCCGTCAACGATACCCTTGGCCACCTGGTCGGCGACCAGCTGCTGGCCCGGGTTTCCGAACGGCTCAAGACCATCGTTTCGGACAACGAGCTGATCGGGCGTCTGGGCGGCGACGAATTCGCCATCGTGATGCGCGATGCTTCGGACCACACCCGGGTCGAACGGGTTGCCCATGCGGTGATCGACCGGCTTTCGCGCCCCTATGAGGTCGATCACCACACCCTCTATATCGGCGCCAGCGTCGGCTCGGCGGTTGGTCCGCGCGATGGCAAGACGGTCGAAACGCTGATGCGCAACGCCGACCTGGCGCTCTATCGCGCCAAGGAAGAGGGCGGCGGGACGCATTGCGGCTATGAACCGTCGCTCCACGCCCATGCAGAAGAGCGCCGCAAGCTGGAATTTTCGCTGCGCCAGGCGCTCGAAAACAACGAATTCGTGCTCAACTACCAGCCGGTGGTCGATGCCAACGACGAACAGATCGTCAGCTTCGAGGCCTTGCTGCGCTGGAACAGCGAAGAGCACGGCATGGTCAGCCCGGTCAAATTCATCCCGTTGGCCGAAGATACCCGGTTGATCGTTCCGATCGGCGAATGGGTGCTGCGCGAGGCGTGCAAGGAAGCCGCACGCTGGCCGGAAAACGTAAAGGTCGCGGTCAACGTCTCGGGCGAGCAGCTGCTCGATCCAGGCTTCATCCCCAGCGTGGTCGGCGCGCTCTCCATGAGCGGACTTCCAGCCCAGCGGCTGGAGATCGAGGTGACCGAATCGATTTTCGTGCGCGATGCCGGTACGGCCCGTGCCGCGCTCGAGCAGATCATGTCATTGGGCTGCGGAATCGCGCTCGACGATTTCGGCACCGGCTATTCCTCGCTCGCCTATATCCGCAACCTGCGTTTCTCGACCATCAAGGTCGATCGCAGCTTCGTCCAGGGCGCGGCCACCGGAAATCGCGAAAGCCTGGCAATCATCCGCGCCGTGGTGGCGATGGCGGAAAGCCTCGAAATGTCGACCACCGCCGAAGGGGTCGAGACCGAGCGCGAACTCGAACTGATCCGCCAGCTTGGCAGCCGCAAGATACAGGGTTACTACTTCGGCCGTCCGATGGGCGCGAACGAGGCACGGGGCCTGTTCGGCAAACCCAGCCTGAGCCGGGCCGCCAACAGCTAAAGTCTAGGCCCCCACCAGGCCCTTCACAGCGCTTTCGAACAGCGCGCGGCCGTCGGTGCCGCCCTGTTCGGGTTCGATCATCCGTTCGGGGTGGGGCATCATGCCCAGCACGTTGCCCGCAGCGTTGAGCACCCCGGCGATCTGGCGGGCTGAACCGTTGACCTCTTCGGTATAGCGGAAGGCCACCCGGCCATCGCCCTCCAGCCTGTCGAGCGTGGCATCGTCGGCGAAATAATTGCCATCGTGGTGCGCAACCGGGATCACGATTTCCTGCCCCTGGGCATAGCCCGCGGTGAACAGGCTCTGGCTGTTTTCAACCCGCAGGCCCACTTCACGGCAGACAAAGGTGATGCAGGCGTTGCGCAGCAGCGCGCCGGGCAGCAGGCCGCTTTCGGTCAGCACCTGAAAGCCGTTGCACACCCCCAGCACCGGCAC
>JAKOWQ010000406.1 GCA_029781465.1 Pseudomonadota bacterium | reverse complement strand
CGCGCCGTCGCCCGCGAAAGGCTCGGGCGGGAGAGCGCCGGTAACCTCGTGGTTGATCGCATCGGGATCGGTCGGCGGCGCGGCCTTGGCCTTGCCCTTCTTCGACAGGATCGGGCTGGCGAGCAGTTCCTCGGGTAGGGGAATGTCCTCGGGCGCCGCAAGCTCGGCATATTCGGGCATATCTTCAAGGATCGCATCCTCGAACTCGGCGTCTTCCGGCTCGGCCCGGAGCGGAGGCGTGCTGCGCTTGACCAGCCCCGATGACAGTCCGCCCAGCCCGGAGATATCGCCAAGCCCGGGTTCCTCGCCCTCGATCGGCAGGGCGGGCGCCGGTAGCAGCGGCACCTCAAGGCCAAGCGCATGGCAGATCGCGCCATAGACCGCAGGCGGTTCGGGCAGACGCCCCGCGCCGAATTCGCCGCAGGCCATCGGCCCTTCATCGGGCTCCATCACCAGCACACCGCGTTCGACCAATGTGGCGACATTGGCCTGGGTGGCGGAATGCTCCCACATCTTCACGTTCATCGCCGGGACCGCCAGCACCGGCTTGTCGGTGGCGAGCAGCAGGGTGGTTGCCAGATCGTCGGCGATGCCCTGCGCCATCTTGGCGAGTAGATCGGCCGTCGCCGGACAGACGACCACCAGATCGGCCTCGCGGCTGAGCTGGATGTGGCCCATCTCAACCTCGTTGGCGAGATCCCACAAGGTGGTGTGAACCGGGTTCTCGCTCAGCGCGGCGAGGGTCATGGGCGTGATGAACCGGGCCCCGCCCGCGGTGAGCACACAGGTAACCTCGCCGCCGCCCTTGCGGATCAGGCGGATCAGCTCGCAGGCCTTGTAGGCGGCGATACCGCCGCCCACGACCAGCAGGATACGCGGGACAGACATGGTCAGACGCTTGTGCAATGCCCTTTTCCGATGCGCAACAGGCTTTGACTTCGCCAATCCCTGAGGCACAGTGGTCAAGACCAAGTAAACGCGGGAGGTTAACGATGCGCCTTGCCCTTACGGCCCTGATATTCCTGTTCGGCCTGTTCGACCTGTTCATGGGGCTGAACTTCCTGTTCACGCCCGCCGAAACCGCAGCAGGATTCGGTCTCTCGCCGATCGGGACCCAGGGGCTCAGCACCCTGCGCGCCGATTTCATGGCCTTTTTCGGCGTAGTGGCGCTGTGCATGATGATCGGCGCCTGGCGCCGCAATGCCGACCTGCTGCTGGTCCCCGCCGCGCTGATGGGTACCGCGGTAGCGGTGCGCGCGCTCAGTTTGGTGCTCGACGGCAGCTATCCCGGCTGGCAGCTGCCGATGACCGTGGAAATTCTCCATGTCGTGCTGCTGATCTCGGCCTGGCGGGTGTTGCCGCATCACAAGATCGAAGAACTGACGTCCTGATCGGTGCGCTCGGGGCATCCGCCCCGAGCTTGACCTGGCCGCTAGGCTGAAAGAGACGCTCTCCACAGCCCCTTGGCCGCCATCGGCAAGAAGGCCAGACCGATGAACATCGCCGGGGCGATCACCGCGCCCCAGTAGAAGTTGTCGACCCGCCCGGCGAGCATGAAAGCCAGCCCGTAACCGAGATAGAGCAGCGTGGCGAAAGCCCCCGCCGGGCTCTTCCAGCCAGCCCAGCCCAGCACCATCAGCACCACCAGCGGTCCGGCTATGAAATGCGGCAGAAAGCGCAGGTTGCTCGACAGCGCGACGTTGGATAACCAGCCCGAAAGCCCGCGCAGCATCAGCCAGTCCGGCCCTTCCACATCGCTGGGCAGCACCTGCAGGGCAACCAGATGCATGTGCCAGGCAAGACCCGCGCAAAACGCCAGCACCAGAGCGCTCCACGCCGCGCCTTCCTTCCAGTCGCGCCGCCACAGCGCCATCGCCGCCATCAGCATCACGAACGGCAGCGCGTGCTCGCGGATTGCCAGCGCCAGCGCCGCCACCGCCAGTGCAGCGCCCCACTTGCGCCCGGGCCGGTGCAGACCGAAGGCCAGCGCCAGCAGCATCCCGGCCCACAGCTCGTGCAGCACGAAGTAGTAGCGGTTGAGGCCAAGGCTGGCGCCCAGAAACATCAGCGCAGTGCCGATCCGCTGATAGCGCGCCCCGCCCGGCTCTTCGCCCAGCCGGCGCCACCAGGCCCACAGCGTCGCCGCCAGCAGCGCCAACGCGGCAAGCAGTTCGCCGGGCACCAGAACCTCGGCCCCCTGCCCCTTGTCACCCAGCGCAACCAGCAGATAGGCAAGGGTGGGCAAACGCACCGCCACTCCGGGACGCAGCGGATAGTCCGCCTTGCGGTGTTCCTCGCCGGTCACGGTGTAATAATTCTCACCCTTGCCGATCCGCTCGATCACGCGGTCATAGAGCGCCAGATCGTCATCGCGCGGGCGCTCGGCGGCCTTGGCCTGTTCGCCCCCGGCCAGCGCATCGACGAAACCGGCGGTCGGCGTATCCTGCTTGCCCGCCTCGATCGGGACCAGCGCCGAAGCCAGCAACAGCGCCGCCAGCGCAACCAGCAGCAGCCGCGCGGGCAGTCGGCCCCAATGCGCAAAGCGGTCGAAAGGTTCTGCCTCGCCGGAAATCATGCCACCGCCCCCTTGGTTAAGGATGCTTGTGGCACAGGGCGAATCCGCTGCGCAAGCCAAGGTGAGCTTGCGCTTCGGCCCCGGCAACCTAAATTGGGCCAACGAAAGGATTTGCGCGAATGAACGAGGAACAGCCGCAAGGGAATCCCTGGCTCAAGAACCTGCTGGTCTGGGGCGGGGTCTTCGTTGCCCTGCTGCTGGCGATCTCGATGTTCAATTCGCGGACCGAACCGCAGGGAACCAAGATCGGCTACTCCGAATTCCGCGACAAGGTGGCCCAGGGTCAGGTCGAATCGGTTCAGATCGGCGAGACGCGGATTCTGGGCAAATACAAGGGCGAAGGCGGGGCCTTCAGCACGGTGCCGGTGCCCGGCGACCCCACGCTCCAGCCGCTGCTCCAGGAAGCCAAGGTCAAATACGAGGGCAAGGAGCCCGAGGGCAGCTCGATCCTGCTCGCAGTGCTGTTCAACATTTTTCCGCTGGTGCTGTTCCTGGGGCTGGCCTTCTATGCGATGCGCCAGTTGCAGAAGGGCGGCGGCGCAGGCGGGGCGATGGGCTTTGGCAAGTCAAAGGCCAAGATGCTGACAGAAAAGCAGGGCCGGGTGACCTTTGCCGACGTGGCCGGGATCGACGAGGCGCGCGACGAGCTGGAAGAAATCGTCGAATTCCTCAAGGATCCGCACCGCTTCTCCAAGCTGGGTGGGCAGATTCCCAAGGGCGCGCTGCTGGTCGGCTCGCCCGGCACCGGCAAGACCTTGCTGGCCCGCGCCATCGCGGGTGAGGCAGGCGTCCCGTTCTTCACCATTTCCGGCTCCGATTTCGTTGAGATGTTCGTCGGCGTGGGCGCCAGCCGCGTGCGCGACATGTTTGAGCAGGCCAAGAAGAACGCGCCGTGCATCGTCTTCATCGACGAGATCGACGCAGTTGGCCGCCACCGCGGACACGGCCTGGGCAATTCCAACGACGAGCGCGAGCAGACGCTCAACCAGCTGCTGGTCGAGATGGACGGGTTCGAGGCGAACGAGGGCATCATCATCATCGCCGCGACCAACCGCCCCGACGTGCTCGATCCCGCGCTGCTGCGTCCGGGCCGGTTCGACCGCCAGGTGGTGGTGCCGGTGCCCGATATCGAAGGGCGCGAAAAGATCCTGGCCGTGCACATGAAGAAGGTGCCGCTGGCCCCCGACGTCGAGGCGCGAACCATCGCGCGCGGAACCCCCG
Organism: Pseudomonadota bacterium; assembly: GCA_029781465.1. Taxonomy (GTDB): domain Bacteria; phylum Pseudomonadota; class Alphaproteobacteria; order Sphingomonadales; family Sphingomonadaceae; genus Novosphingobium. The sequence goes on along the minus strand of JAKOWQ010000406.1, from coordinate 24,298 downwards.
GTTTTTCCGGCGCGGACCTTGCCAATCTGGTCAACGAAGCCGCCCTGCTGGCCGCGCGCCGCAACAAGCGGCTGGTGGCGATGCAGGAGTTCGAGGACGCCAAGGACAAGGTGATGATGGGTTCGGAGCGCCGCTCGATGGTGATGACCGAGGACGAGAAGAAGATGACCGCCTATCACGAGGCCGGCCACGCCATCGTCTCGATCAACGAACCGGCCAGCGATCCGATCCACAAGGCCACGATCATCCCGCGCGGCGGCGCTCTGGGCATGGTGGTGCGCCTGCCCGAGCGCGATTCCTATTCCTTCCACCGCGATCAGATGCACGCCCACCTTTCGGTCGGCATGGGCGGACGCGTCGCCGAAGAGCTGATCTTCGGGCACGAAAAGGTCTCGTCCGGGGCCTCGTCGGACATCCAGAATGCCACCTCGCTGGCGCGCAAGATGGTGACCCGCTGGGGCATGTCGGAAAAACTCGGCCCCTTGCAGTATGAGGAAACCCAGGAGGGCTACCTCGGCTATGGCGGGGCGCAGCGCACCATGATGTCGGATGAGACCAACAAGCTGATCGACGCCGAAATCCGCGCCCTGGTCGACGATGCCCACAAGCGCGCGACCGACATCCTCAAGGCGCAGGAGGACAAGCTCCACCTGCTGGCCCAGGCGCTGCTCGAATACGAAACGCTGACCGGCGACGAGATCAAGCAGCTGATGGAAACCGGCAAGCTCGACCGGCCCGAGACCCCTTCCGGGCCGAGCATGGTCCGCCCGATCCAGGGCTCGGCGATCCCCAAGGCCGGGCGGCGCTTTTCCGGAACCCAGGCGGCCTGAGTAGCGGCTCTAGGCCCCGGACTGGGCGAAGATCAGCACGGCAAACACCACCAGCGCCGAAAAGGCCATGGCGAGCAGCGCCAGCGTGCGCCACAACGCGCTTGCCCGCGAAAGGCCATAGGTTCCGCGCAGCTGCCGGTACATGTGGAGCGGCGGGACGAACGTTCCCGCCGCGCCGATCAACGGCAGATTGGCCGCGTTGCCCAGCGTCAGCACCACCGCAAGCAGGGTCATGAAGGCCAGCGAATAGGTGACGAAGACGGTGTGATCGTAGAGCCGGAAGCGGCGGCTAAAGGGAAACAGCAGCCACACAAACGGCACCGAGATCGGGATTAGCGCCCAGCTGTATTTGTAGGCACTGCTTTGCAGCTTGTAGATCGCCAGCTTGGGGTTCTCTTGAAACTGGCGCAGCGCGTGATCGATCGGCTTGATATCGCTCTGCCAGATCTTCCCGTTCGCGCCGGTCGCCTTGACTTCGCGCATGATCTCCAGGGCGGCCTGGTCGCTTTCGATCTGACTGTCGATCCGGGCGGTATCCTGGCCCTGAGCAACAAGCGCCGCGCGCTCACGCTTGAGGCCATCGAGATGCTTTGCGGTCTGCTCGACACCGGTCTTCAAGCTGCCATCGACATTGACCGTCTGGGTTGGATCGAACCCGCCGGCAAACTGCTTGACCACGGCAAACATCAGGAACACGCAGAACAGGAACAGTGCGATCGGGCTGACGTAGCTGGCCCGTCGCCCGTCGATGTATTCGCGGGTCAGCCGCCCGGGATTCCACGCCAGCAATGGCAAGGTGCGCCAGATCTTGCCCTCGAAATGGAACACGCCGTGGAGCAGATCGTGAAAGAACGCCCCCAGCGTCTTGTGAACGTGCGCCGCCTGGCCGCAGGCGTGGCAGTGGCTGCCAACCAGTGCGGTGCCACAATTGAGGCAAGCTGCCTCCGCGCTGTGCCCATCCGCGCTTTCCCCGTGGACGGGCTCAGCCGCGCGGGCGATCAAGACGCTCTGCGCGATATCGCCGATGATTTCCCCTTCGCCGGACATGGCATTGCTCCCCATGCTTGTGCCGTTCATGGTCTTGCAAGCCGGGAGCGGTCAAGCCAGACAGTCACTGTTGCCGGAGGGAGAAGAGAATATGCCGCGACACGCCATCTTGTTTGCAGCCGCAATCGGCCTGGCGAGTCCCGCCTTTGCCGCCGGAGGCGATATGTCGGTCGCTACCTTCCTCGCCAAGGCCGATGCGCTCAAGGCCAAAGGGGCGATGGCGCTGTTTTCGGAAGATATGAGCCTGCTCAAACGCGAGGGCGAGGCGGCGGGCAACCTCTATCGCGCCAGGCTCGCCAGCGAGCGCGCCGCCGGCAAGCCTTCAAGCTGCCCGCCCAAGGGCACCGGGGTCAATTCCGATCAGCTGCTCGCCTTCCTGCGGACCTACCCGGCCAACGCGCGCGCTTCGGTCAGCATGAAGACGGCGATCGCCGACTACATGATCCGCAACTATCCGTGCCGTTAAGTATGCTTGCCGCCTGATTGCGGACGCACCGCCGAGCCAGATCAGCCGTCGTAATCGCCGCCGATCGAGGTATTGCGCACCGGAGCGGCGGCAGTGATCCGTAGCGCTTCGGCCGACTGGCTGAGCGAGCCGATGTCATCGACCTCGTCATCGTCGTCGGGCAGCACGCGCTGGAGCGAGGACACCACCGATTCCTTGAGGCTGGCCGGGCTGATCGTCTCGTCGGCGATTTCGCGCAGCGCCACCACCGGGTTCTTGTCGCGATCGCGATCGATCGTGATTTCGGCCCCGCCCGAAATCTCGCGCGCACGCTGCGCGGCAAGCAGGACGAGATCGAAGCGGTTGGGGACCTTGTCGACACAATCTTCAACGGTAACGCGCGCCATCCGGGCACTCCAGTTCAGGCAAATCGGGAAAGTGCGGCTGCTACACGCAGGCGATTCGCGAAGTCAAGAAAAATTCGCATAACAAATTGATATTATTGTGATATTTTACTCATACGGCTCGCTAGAATAGTCACCATCGGCCAGATCGCTGAAGCGGGTGATGCGCGATTCGAAGCGCAGGCGAACCTTGCCGGTGGCGCCGTGGCGCTGCTTGGCGATGATCAGTTCGGCAAGGCCGTGGACCCGCTCCATCTCCTCGGCCCACTTGGCATGGGCTTCGTGGGTCTTGGCATCGTCGCCGTCGTGGGGCTGCTTGGGCTCCTTGGCGGCGACGTAATAGTCCTCGCGAAAAACGAACCAGACCATATCGGCATCCTGCTCGATCGAGCCGGATTCGCGCAGGTCGGACAGCATCGGCCGCTTGTCGTCGCGGCTTTCGACCGCGCGGCTGAGCTGAGAGAGCGCGATCACCGGGACCGAGAGTTCCTTGGCCAGGGTCTTGAGACCGCGGCTGATCTCGGAGATTTCGTTGACCCGGTTGTCGTTGGCGCGGCTGGTTCCCTGGAGCAGCTGGAGATAGTCGACGATTACAAGCCCGATGTCGTGGCGCCGCTTCATCCGCCGCGCCCGCGCGCGCAGCGCCGCGATCGACAGCGCCGGCGTATCGTCGATAATCAGCGGCAGCTCGGCGAGGCGCTGGCTGGCGTAGGACAGCTGCTGGAAATCCTCGCGGCTGAGCCGCCCCATGCGCAGCGCCTCCGAGCTGATCCCCGACTGTTCGGCGAGGATACGGGTGGCAAGCTGGTCGGCGCTCATTTCCAGGCTGAAAAAGGCCACCGCTGCGCCAACAGTCTTTTCCGGAGCGATCCCGTCGGCCAGATCGCGGCGCAGGCGCTCGGCGGCGTTGAAGGCGATGTTGGTGGCAAGCGAGGTCTTGCCCATGCCCGGGCGCCCGGCAAGGATGATAAGATCGCTGTCATGCAGCCCGCCAACCTTCTCGTTCACCGAGGTCAGCCCGGTGGTCTTGCCCGAAATGTGGCCGCCCGAATTGAGCGCGCGCTCGATGTTCTGGATCGCGACCCGGGTCGCCGCGCCGAACGTGTGGGCCTCGGAATTGTTTCCCGCTCCTTCGGCCACCGAATAGAGCGCGGCTTCCGCCTGTTCGATCTGCGCCAGCGGCGCGACGCTTTCCGAAGTGTCGAGTGCGCCGGTAACCAGATTTCGGCCAACCGAAACCAGTTCGCGCAGCAGCGCCAGATCATAGATCTGCGCGGCCAGCTCGCGCGGGGCGAGTAATCCCTGACCGTCGGCAGTAAGCCGCGCCAGATAGGCCGCCCCGCCCAGCTCCTTGAGCGCCTCGTCAGCCTCAAAATAGGGCTTGAGCGTAACCGGGGTGACCACCGCCCCACGATCGATCAGTTGCAGAACCCGGCCATAGATGCGCTGGTGCACCGGCTCGAAGAAGTGTTCGGGGCGCAGCGGGGTGGCCATTTCCTCAACCACCCGGTTGTCGATCAGCACCGCGCCGATCAGCGCCGCTTCGGCCTCGACATTGGCCGGCAGAGAGCGCGTTGGCGTTTCGTCGGGACGGAGGATCAGGTTGGTTTCGAGCATGGGTGCCCGTGATGCTCCGATGCCACTTGCCGCGCAAGCCGCCGCAAGCCCCGTGTGGCAAAATCGCCCTGTGGATAGCGGGGACGATGCTTCCTCTTGCCCCGCAATTTCGCATCTGCGAAAAGCCCTGCCACCATGGCAGACCCGCGGATCATCCACATCGATCTCGATGAGACGACGATTCTGTGGCGCAATGCCGACATCGAGCAGGAACGGCGCATCGCCATCTTCGATCTGATCGAGGAAAACCTGTTCAAGCCGCTGCGCGCCTGGGAAGCGGGCTATCAGGGCCCCTATCGGCTGAGCCTTTCGGTTGACGATGGCCGCCTGATCCTTGGCGTATCGAGCGAGGAAGGCGCGGAACTCGAAACGCTGATCCTGGGCCTCGGCCGGTTCCGCCGCCCGATCCGCGAATATTTCGCGATCTGCGATTCCTATTATCAGGCGATCCGCAAGGCCACCGCCGCCGAGATCGAGACGATCGACATGGCCCGGCGCGGGGTCCACAACGAGGCAGCCGAGATCCTGCTCGAACGGCTCGAAGGCAAGGTCGAAACCGACTTCGCCACCGCGCGGCGGCTCTTTACCCTGATCTGCGTGCTGCATATCAGGGGCTAGGAAAGAAGGGGTTCGCACATCCATCATGGCACGCAAGCGATCCGGACGCTGGCGGCTGCGCCTGGTCGGCGCCGTGGTTCTGCTGGCGCTGCTGGGCGGCGGCTGGGCCTGGTGGGACATGGCGCACTGGCGCCCCTCGCGCGGTGCCTTCCCCTTGCAGGGGGTTGAGATCGGGGCCGAGGACGGCACGGTTGACTGGAAGGCGCTGAAGGCGATCGGGGCCGATTTCGCCTATGTCGATGCTTCGGCCAGCGCCTTTGCCCGCGATCCCGCATTCGTGAAAAACCTGGAAGAGGCGCGCGCCGCCGGACTCCAGACAGGGGCGCTGCACCGCTACGACCCGTGCCAGCCGGCCGAAAGCCAGGCCGCCAATTTCGTCACCGTGGTGCCGCGCGACCGCGCGCTGCTGCCCCCTGCGGTGGAGCTTGACCTGTTGGCCGACGATTGCCCGGTCAAGGTCGGCGACGCGGCGGTGGAAAGCGAGCTGATGACCTTCCTCAACCAGATCGAGACCCACACCGGCAAGGCCACCGTGCTCAAGCTGTCAAAGCGCTTTGAGGCGCGCTACCACATTGCCGCGGCGATCGATCGCAACCTGTGGCTTGAACGCGATCGCTTCCAGCCCGAATATGCCGGACGGCCTTGGATGCTGTGGACGGCGAATCACGCGCTGGCCAACCAGGCCGACAGGGGATCCGTGCGATGGGTGGTGGTGCAACCGTGAATGTCGATCGAGACGCGCTGATCCGCGCCGCGCGCGAAGCCGCCAGCCATGCCTATGCGCCCTATTCGCGCTTTCATGTCGGTGCGGCGCTGGCCTTTGCCGATGGTTCGGTAGTGACCGGCGCCAATGTCGAGAATGCCAGTTACGGCCTGGCGCTGTGCGCCGAAACCAGCGCGGTGGCCAAGGCGATGAACCTGGGTTCGCGCGGTGGCTTGCTTGCAGTGGCGGTAATCGGGGGCATGGACGGCGAACCGGGACCGGTGGTCACCCCCTGCGGGCGCTGCCGCCAGGTGCTCAACGAGCTTGCCCAGCTGGGCGGCACCGATCCGCTGATCTGGTGCCTGGGCACCGACGAGGCGCTGGAACTGCGCCTGTCAGACCTGTTGCCCCACGCCTTCGGCCCGGCCAACCTTTCCTAGCTCTCAAGCCATTCCAGCAGGGCGCCGAGGCAGTCACGGCCCATCTGGGCCGAGCGTTCTCCGCTCCACCCCTGGGCGGCGCAGGGCAGATCGATATTGTCCTTGAAGGGCATCTCGAGCGTCATGGTCACCGCGCCGAAGCGTTCGGCCAGCTGGTTGGTGGCCATGGTCATGTTGGCCTTGCCCGGCGATGCCACCGCATAGCCCAGCCGGGTCTGAAAATCGGGCGTGCGCCGCTGGAGGATCGCGGCATAGCGGTCGAACCCGGCCTGGCGCGCTTCGCTCCAGCTGGGGATGCCCTCGTAGCCAGCCAGGAACACCGCCGGGATCGCCTCGTCGCCATGAACGTCCATCACGAATTCGGCGCCGCTGGCGTCCATCGCATCGCGGATCGCCAGCACTTCGGGGCTGCGCTCGGGCGTGGGGCTTTCCCACTCGCGATTGAGGTTGGCACCGGCGGCGTTGGTGCGCAGGTGGCCGCGCACCGACCCATCGGGATTGGCATTGGGCACCACATGAAAGCGGCACAGCCGGCGCAGCTTGCGCGCAACCGGATCGGCCGGATCGGTCAGGCGATCGAGCGCGCCTTCCATCCACCATTCGGCCATCGATTCGCCGGGATGCTGGCGCGCCATCAGCCAGATCTGCCGGTCGCCATCGCCCATCTCCAGACAATCGATGCTGCGCCCATCCAGGCTGTAACCCAGCACCCGGTGCTCGCCCCCGTCGGCCAGCGCGGTCTGTACGACCAGATCCTGATGGCGCTCCCAGCTGAAGGGCGTGAAATAGGCGAACCAGGCCAGATCGCCCTGCGGACGGTAGCGGATGGTCAGCGTGCCGCCGTCCTCATGCGTGTCGAAGGCAGACTCGGCCCGGCCCCAGTATTCGCGATCTTCGCTGACCACGGCGCGGTAGTCGGTCCAGCCGTCGGGATAGGCCGAGGCGTTGAGGCCGGTGATTTTTAGCTCAAGCTCGCGCCCGCGGGCACCGGCAACACGGAAATGGAACCATTGGTAGAAGTCCGAAAGGTTGTCCTTGCGGATTGCCAGCCTGGCGCGGGTTCCTTCGATGGCGAGCACTTCAATATTGCCGCTGTCAAAAGCGGCGTCGATCATAATGGGGAGTGAGGTCATCTCACCTCGATAGTCTCACCCGACTGTCCGGGGAAGTCCTTGAACAGCGCTTCGGCCAATTTTGGCGCTGCCAGCGCGGTATCGGCCAGCGGTGAGGACGAACGGACCGCAAAGCTCGCCCGCCCTTCCCACAGCGCGGTATCGCTCGCCCGATCGCGGATCACCACCGCAAGATCGGACTGGACCTGCGCGGCGGGCCTTGGCGAGAGGTTGATCCCGATCCCCAACCCGACCCCCGAACCGAAGCTGCCGGTCGATCCGCCCAGCCCGACACCGACGCTCGATCCGGAACGTTCCGGCTGAAAAGTGCCACGCGAAAACCGCAGCTGCGCAACCTGCGCACCCTGCCCCGGCGCGGCTTCGCCATAGCCGAGCAGGACCAGCTGGCGCATCACCGCGACCTGATAGGTCTTCCATTCTAGCGAGGAACCATCGCTTCCTGGCGCCGGTTCGACCGAGATCGTGCCCTTGCCCAGCGCCGCGGTATCGGGGACGTGGAAGCGCGTAACCTCGACCGGGCCGACCGGCGCGACGCAGCCAGATAGCGCGACCAGACCCAGCGCGGCAGCGGCCCAATTCAGACGGTTCATCGGCGGCGACCTCCTTGCCGGTCCATCTTGGCGGTTCGGCGCCGCATTGCAAGCGCCTAGCGGCGCTGGCTTTCCTCTCCGGTCCGCCCGGGGAATCCATCGAACAGGGCCTGGGCGAGGCGAGCCGCGACCTGTTGGTCGCCCCACCGCTCATCGCCATCGCGGGTGACGATCTGCGCGCGGCCCTCCCACAGCACCTTGCCGCTGGCGCGATCGCGCACACGGGCTTCAAGCCGGGTTGATACCAGGGCCTTGTCGGGCTTGGTCAGATCGACCAGCACCGCCATCCCCATCATCGATCCGCGATTGGATACCCCCATGGTCATTTCACCGCTCACCGGTTTGTGCGGCGGCTCGGCCGGTTGCACCTCGTCGGTCGAGAACCGCAGTTCCACCACCTGCCCGCCCACCGGGTCGCTGGTAGCGACATCGTATCCTGCCTTGGCCAACTGATCGACCACCGCTGCCTCGTAGGTTTTCAGGCGCCGCTCATCGGGAAGGAGATTGTCGGTAGACGCGGGCGCAGCGACAACCTCCACCACTCCGTGTCCGAGTTCGGCCTCGGCGGCGTCGGCCCGAAAACGAACCACCTCGACCCGGCCGATCCGGGCCTCGGCGGATGAGTGCCGGTCGCGCATCCGGTAAAGATCGGGGCCGCCACCCCAACCGGGCAGCGGTTGCGCCGCGAGCGGAGCGCCAAGCGCGGCGACGAGCATGGATGCGAGCAGAAAGCGCGCGGCGGGGAGACAGGACATGGCGCGACTCCGGTTTTTCCTGATTGTGGCACCGCCGCGCTATCGCGCCGGAAATTGCCGGGGCATGAACGCGCCGCGCATTCGCCGCGTTAACCACTTTGTCTCTGAAGCGTGCTAGCGCAAATGGCTGTGATGACCCAGAAACTCCCCGTGCTGGTAACCGGCGGTGCCGGCTATATCGGCAGCCACGCCGTGCTTGCCCTGGCCGATGCCGGCTGGCCCGTCGCCGTGATCGACAACCTCGTTACCGGCTTTCGCTGGGCCGTGCCCGAGGGCGTCCCGTTCTACGAGGGCGATATCGAGGACGAGGCGCTGCTGGCGCGAATCTTCACCGAGCAGGGGACGCGCGCAGTGATGCATTTCGCCGGTTCGGTGGTGGTGCCCGAATCGGTCAGCGATCCGCTCAAATACTATCACAACAACACCGCCAAGACCCGCGCGCTGATTGCCGCGGCAGTGCGCGCCGGGGTGCCGCATTTCATCTTTAGCTCGACTGCGGCGACCTATGGCATTCCCGAGGTCTCGCCGGTGCGCGAGGATACGCCCCAGCGGCCGATCAATCCCTATGGCATGTCCAAGCTGATGAGCGAATTCATGCTGCGTGATACTGCTGCGGCCCACCCGATCAACTTCTGCGCGCTGCGCTATTTCAATGTCGCCGGAGCCGATCCGCGCGCACGCACCGGGCAATCGACCGCCGGGGCCACTCACCTGATCAAGGTTGCGGTCGAGGCGGCGCTGGGCAAGCGCGAGCGGGTCGACGTGTTCGGGACCGATTTCGATACCTCCGACGGAACCGGGGTGCGCGACTATATCCATGTCAGCGATCTCGCCGATGCTCACCTGCTGGCACTCGAACAGCTGATCGCCGCGCCGGGCGAATCGCTGACCATGAACTGCGGCTATGGCCGGGGCTATTCGGTGCTCGAGGTGCTCGACGCGGTTGACCGGGTTACCAATCGCACGATCGTGCGGGTGCTGGGCCCGCGCCGCGCCGGGGATCCCGATTCGCTGATTTCCGACAATGCGCGGATCAAGGCGACCCTGCCCTGGGTGCCGAAATTCGCCGATCTCGACACGATCGTGAACCACGCGCTGGCCTGGGAACGCAAACTCTCCGAAATCCGGGGTAACGGTTGACTTTGTCCGCGCCCGCCCTTAACGGCGCCACTTCAAATTCAAGCGGCCCTGCCCGCACGAGAGAAACCATGAAGATTCGCAACAGCCTCAAGTCGCTCAAGGACCGCCACCGGGACAACCGCGTGATCCGCCGCCGTGGCCGGACCTATGTGATCAACAAGACCAACCGCCGCTTCAAGGCGCGCCAGGGCTAAGGCCCTGTGCAGGGCGGGATCGGCCTGGCCGTCCCGCTATCCGACGGCCCGCCTCCCGGCTTCGGGGTGCGGGCCGAAATCGTATGGATTGCAGGAGATTGCGGGGATGAGCGCACCCATCGAGGCGCAAGTCGAAGCGGTAGTATTCGATGTCGGCAAGGTGCTGATCCAGTGGGACTTGCGCGAAATCTATCGCGATCTGCTCCCCGACCCGGCCGAGCGTGACTGGTTCGTTGCCCATGTCGTCACCCCCGAATGGCACTTCCAGCACGACGCGGGCCGCCCTCTCGCCGAGATCGTGCCCGAACGCATCGCGCTGTTTCCCGAGCACGAGGCGCTGATCCGGCGCTATGCCAGCCATTTCAACGATTCGGTTCCCGGTCCCGTCCCCGGCAGCATGGAACTGGCCGAGGAACTGGCCGGGCGCGGGGTGCCGCTGTTCGCCATCACCAATTTCGGGGCGGAGTTCTGGCCCGATTTCCATCCCCGCTGGCCAGTATTCCGGCATTTTCGCGATGTGGTGGTTTCCGGGGTCGAAAAGCTGAGCAAGCCCGATCCGGCGATCTACGCCCTCGCCGCGCGGCGCTTTGGCCATGATCCGGCGGCGATGCTGTTTGTCGACGATAACGCCGCCAACGTAACCAGCGCCCGCGATTGCGGCTGGCAGGTGCACCACTTCCGCGATGCCGCCGCACTGCGCGCCGATCTGACGGAACGCGGCCTGCTCGACTGAGCCGCCGCGCGCGCAAAAAAAGACCCCCGTCGGGCGACGGGGGTCATGGAGGGGGCTGTTTGAGGAGTGCCTGGAACTTGCGCGTCAGGCGGCCGCGTTGCAGCGCTGAAGATCTTCGGCGCTGAATTCGCCCTTGGGGGTGGCGAACTGGGAAATCTCACCAAAAGTCTTGGCGACCTTGGTGCAGGTGTTGACCGGGCGGGCGCCGTCGACCGGGCCCGCGCAGCTGTCAGCGTTGCACTTCCACACCACGCCGTTGACCACCTTGGAGGCGGGCGCAGCAAGCGGCGCGGCAAGCTTGGCGGTGTAACCGGCGCTGGCGGCATGCGCCGGAGCCAGCGTCATCGAGAAGCCGGCAAAGGTGCCAGCAAATGCGAGAGCGGCAGCGAGCAGGGTGCGCGGGAGGGTTTGCGAGACGATTTTCATGGTATTTCCCCTAGTGTCTATTCTTGCACGCAGGGATCGGAGGGGTCCTGGGAGGGAAGACTCGATTTGCGTTGCGAATCACTATCTATTGCGATAGGTATTAAGTTGCAACTGAAAACTGTGCACTGCGGCAAAGATTTTTTTGTCACATGCCAAGCCGGATTGCGCTAGGCTTGCTTTGGGCAAGGGGATTGAGATGGGTAAATTGCACGAACCGCTTGACGACAGCCAGAGCTGCGGCCTGCCATCGGCACTGGAAGTGATGGGCGAACGCTGGAGCTTCATGATCCTGCGCGCTGCTTTCAACGGCCTGCATCACTTCGAGGAATTCCTCGGCGCGCTGGGGATCGCCCGCAACATCCTCTCCAACCGCCTTGCCCGGCTGGTCGAACATGGGATCATGAAGCGCGAGCCGCTGCCTGACGATCGCCGCAAGATCGAATACCGTCTGACCGAAAAGGGACTCGATCTGCTCCCCGCGATGCTCGCGCTGCGCCAGTGGGGCGAGAAATACGGGATGAACGTCCCCCCCAACCCGGTGCTGTGCGACGAGCGCGACGGCCAGCCGATCGCCGCGATCGCAATTCGCGCCCACGATGGACGTGTGCTCGGCCCCAAGGAGCTGCAGTGGCGCGACCGGGCCGATATCGGCAAGGCTCACGTCGAGGACGGCGAAGAGGAAATCCGGCCCCAGCTCAACGTGCTGCGCTAGCCTTTCAGGCTCTGGGGGCCAGCCGCCGGTAGCTCAGCGCTTCGGCCACGTGGATCCGCCCGATCCCTTCGCTTCCCGCAAGATCGGCGATCGTGCGCGCGACGCGCAGCATGCGGGTATAGCCGCGCGCCGATAGCCGCATCGCTTCCGCAGCCTGGATCAGCAATTTGCGCCCGGCCTCGTCCGGGGTGGCATGGGCATCGAGCAGATCGCCGTCGAGCTCTGCATTGCTGCGCCTTCCGGTGCTTTCGAGCCGCGCGGTCTGGATCGCCCGTGCCGCAGCCACCCGTGCTGCCACCTCAGCGCTGCCCTCGGCGGGCGGCGGCAGGGCAAGATCGGCGGCGCTGACCGGATCGACCTCGACATGCAGGTCGATCCGGTCAAGCAGCGGCCCGGAAACCTTGCCCTGGTAGTCGGCGGCGCAGCGCGGCGCCTTGGAACAGGCCAGCGCCGGGTCACCCAGATGTCCGCAGCGGCACGGGTTCATCGCCGCGATCAGCTGGACCCGCGCTGGATAGGTGACATGGGCATTGGCCCGCGCGACATCGACCGAGCCAGTCTCAAGCGGCTGGCGCAGCGAATCGAGCACCGCGCGCTGGAATTCGGGCAGCTCGTCAAGGAACAGCACCCCCAGATGCGCGAGGCTGACCTCACCCGGACGCACCCGCAGCCCCCCGCCGGTCAGCGCCGCCATCGAGGCCGAATGGTGCGGGCTGCGGAACGGGCGCGCCCGGCTGATCCGCCCTTCGTCGAGCATGCCCGCAACCGAGGCGACCATCGACACCTCCAGCGCCTCAGCCGCGGTCAGCGGCGGAAGGATGCCGGGCAGGCAGCTGGCCAGCAAGCTTTTCCCCGCACCCGGTGGCCCGATCATCAGCAAGTTATGGCCGCCCGCCGCCGCAATTTCGAGTGCGCGCTTGGCCACTTCCTGGCCCTTGACCTGCTTCAGATCGGGGCCGCGTCCGGGTTCCTCGGCCTGGCCCGGCCGGGGTGGCGGCAGCTGCTGCACCCCCTTGAGATGATTGAGCAGGCTGACCAGATCGGGCGCAGCGAGCACCGGCACATCACCGGCCCAGGCCGCCTCGCTGCCCTGCACTGCCGGGCAGATCAACCCCAGTTCCTGCCCCCCAGCGTGGATCGCGGCCAGCAGCACTCCGGGCGAAGCGACGATCCGGCCATCGAGCGCCAGTTCGCCCACTGCGAGAAAATCGCCCAACTGCTCGGCGTCGGTCACCCCCATCGCCGCGAGCAAGGCCAGCGCGATCGGCAGATCGTAGTGCGATCCTTCCTTGGGCAGATCCGCGGGAGAGAGGTTGATCGTGATCCGCTTGGGCGGCAGCGCCAGCCCCATCGCCGCCAGTGCGGCATGGACCCGCTCACGGCTTTCCCCCACCGCCTTGTCGGGAAGGCCGACCACCGAAAAGCGCGGCAGACCGGGCGCGATCTGGCATTGCACCTCAACCCCGCGCGCTTCCAGCCCGAGATAGGCTACCGTCCGGACCAGAGCGACCAAGCAAACCCCCGTTGAATCACTTCGTATGCCGTCATCGCCCAGCAGCCGGGCCGTGTCGAGAACAAGCAGGGCCAAAACGGCCGCAACCCATTCTTAACCTTTGCCCTTGGCAAGCCGGTAAGGCGCGGGGCGGCAAGAGTGCCGCATGCGCCGCTGGATCGCCCTGTTTCTTCCGCTTGTTGCCGTGTTCGCGGGGCCCGCCGCCGCGCGCGAGACGCTGGTATATGAGACGGTAATCGAGGAAACCGTGGTGGTCGAGGCTGGCGGTTCGGACCGCTTCGTCGCGGTCACCCCCGCGCCGGTTCCGCAAGGTATCGCCAATTACGGCCCGTTCCGGGTGCTCGATGCCAGCCGCGCCGCGCTGGTCGATGTCACCGACGAGCGCTCGCCCGCCCAGTTCGAGGCGATGCTGCGCGCCTTTCCGGGAATCTCGCTGCTCGAGATGGTCGAATGCCCCGGCACCTATGACGACCGCGCCAACCTGCGGCTGGGCCGGATCATCCATGCGCGCGGGATCGCCACCCATGTGCCTACGGGCGGCTCGGTGCGTTCGGGCGCGGTCGAGCTGTTCCTTGCCGGGACCGCGCGGATCGCCGATCCCGGCGCCGAATTCGCGGTCCATTCCTGGGCCGACGAGGACGGGCTCGAGGCCAAGGACTATGCCGCCGACGCCCCCGAGAACCGCGCCTACATCGACTACTACCGCGAAATGGGCATGACCGCACCCGAGGCCCAGGCCTTCTATGCCATGACCAATTCGGTCCCCAATGCCGATGCCCGCTGGCTCAGCGCCGAGGACATGGGCCACTGGGTCAAGCTGAACTGAGGGCCGGGCCGACCCAATCCGCTTGACTCGTCTCAAGCGCTCCGTTAACGGCGCGCGTCTGCGATCGGGCCACCTTTGCTGTCGGCCTGCCAACTAGAGAATTCCCGAGGTTTTGAAATGAAGCGCACGTTCCAGCCCAGCCGCCTTGTCCGCGCCCGTCGCCACGGCTTCCGCGCCCGCACGGCCACCGTTGGCGGTCGCAAGGTGCTGCGCGCGCGCCGCGCTCGCGGCCGCAAGAAGCTCAGCGCCTGAGCGAAATTCCGGCGATGTCGGTCCTGACCAGAAGGGCCGATTTCCTCTCCGCAAACCGGGGCCTGCGTGTGGCGCGCCCCGGTTTTGTGTTGTTGGTGAACCCCAACAGCGCGGATTCGCTCCGCTATGGCATCACCGTCACCAAGAAGATCGGCAATGCCGTGGTGCGCAACCGGATGAAGCGCCGCTTTCGCGCACTGCTGCGCGAGCTGCTGCCCCAGGCCGGCCTTGCCGGGCACGATCACGTGCTGATTGGCCGCGAGGGCGGGATCGAACGCGATTTCGCCAAGCTGCGCGAAGAGCTCTCCGCCGCGCTGGCCCGCGCCGCCCAGGGCAAGGGTGATCCGCCGCGCCGCAAACCGGGAACGCGCCGGTGAAGCGCGTGCTGATCCTGATCGCCCGGGGCTGGCAGCTTGGCCCGTCGCGCATCCTGCCGCCCTCGTGCCGCTATGCCCCCTCGTGCTCGCAATATGCGATTGAGGCGCTTGAAAAGCATGGGGCGATTAAGGGTGGCTGGTTGGCGCTCAAGCGTATATTGCGCTGCCATCCGTGGGGAGGACATGGCTACGACCCGGTCCCTTGACCGGCGCCGCAGCCTTCCCATCTTGAGCAGACCGATTTCAGCAGGGGCCCCTCGTGGACACTAACAATTCGCGCAACATGATCCTGGCGGTGGTCCTGACCGCGCTTATCCTGCTTGGGTGGGAAGCGGGGATGCGCTATTTCTATCCTAACGCCAACAAGCCCGCGCCGGTGGCCGCGGCCAGCCAGTCTCCCGCCCCCGAACCCAGCGCAACGGCCAAGCCGACACGCGAGGGTGGTCTTTCCAGCGAGGCTGACAAGGCGCTGGAAGCGAAAGACCTGCAAAGCGCGCTGAACCCCGCCAGCCGCGTGGCGATCGACGCGCCGGGGCTGTCGGGCTCGATCAATCTGGTGGGCGGGGTAATCGACGATCTGTCGCTGCGCCGCCACACCGCAGCGCAGGCCAAGGATAGCGGTCCGCAGCGGCTGTTCTCGCCCGCCGGAACCCCGGCGCAGCAATTCGCCCAGTTCGGCTGGACCGGTGACAACCTCGCCCTGCCCAACGCCCAGACCGTGTGGACCGCACCCGCCGGGGCAAAGCTAACCGACAAGACCCCGGTGACGCTGAGCTGGGACAACGGCGCCGGGCTGACCTTTACCCTGACTTACGCCATCGACCAGGATTACATGCTGACGGTGACCCAGGGCGTGACCAACAGCGGCGGCGCACCCGTCACAGTCAAGCCGGTCGCCCAGCTCAACCGCACCGACAAGACCGCGAGCATCGACAGCTGGAACGTTCATTCCGGTCCCTTCGGCGCATTCGACGGCACCGTTTCGTTCGGCCCGAACTACAAGGACGTGACCGAGGCGGGTACCCAGGCCAATGCCGGCAAGCCTGACTGGCTGGGCTTTACCGACATCTACTGGATGGCAACCCTGATCCCCGGCAAGGGTGAAGCGAACAGCGACTTCCGCGCCCTGGGCAATGGCATCTTCCTGGCCGATCTGTTCTATGCTCCGCAAGCGGTTGCGCCCGGCGCCACGGGCAGCCAGGCGACCCGGCTTTTTGCCGGGGCCAAGGAATCGCAGGTGCTCGATCGTTACGAGGCCGAGGGGATCGTCCATTTCGGGCTGGCCATCGACTGGGGCTGGTTCCGCTGGTTCGAAAAGCCGATCTTCCTGCTGCTGAACAAGCTTTACGGCCTGGCCGGCAACTTCGGCGTGGCGATCATCCTGCTGACCCTGATCGTGCGCGGGATCATGTTCCCGGTCGCCCAGCGCCAGTTCGCCTCGATGGCCGCGATGAAGGCGATCCAGCCAAAGATGAAGGCGATCCAGGAACGCTACAAGGACGACAAGGCCAAGCAGCAGGAAGAGATCATGGCGCTCTACAAGAAGGAAGGCGTCAACCCGCTGGCGGGCTGTCTGCCGATCTTCCTGCAGATCCCGGTGTTCTTCGCGCTCTACAAGGTGCTGATCCTGTCGGTCGAAATGCGCCACAAGCCTTTCGCACTGTGGATCCACGATCTTTCCGCGCCCGATCCGCTGCATATCCTCAACCTGTTCGGCCTGCTGCCCTTCACCCCGCCCGCGTTCCTGGGCATCGGCATCCTGGCCCTGCTGCTGGGGATCACCATGTGGCTGCAGTTCAAGCTCAATCCGGCGCAGATGGACCCCGCCCAGCAGCAGGTTTTCGCGCTGATGCCGTGGATGATGATGTTCATCATGGCGCCCTTCGCGGCCGGGCTGCTGATCTACTGGATCACCTCGAACGTGCTGACCATCGGCCAGCAGAAGTTCCTCTATGCCCGCCATCCGCAGCTCAAGGCGCAGACCGACAAGGAAGCCGCCGACCACAAGCGGGCCAAGGCGCGGAGCTGATCCGGTGAGCGATGAGCATGACCTTGCCGAACAGGCCCGCCGCCTGTTCGCGGGCCGGGTCGAATTCCTGCTTTCGGCCCCGGCGCTGAAATTCCTGCCGGAGCCCGATGCCCCCGAGATCGCCTTTGCCGGGCGATCGAACGTGGGCAAGAGCAGCCTGCTCAACGCGCTGACCGGGCGCAAGGCGATCGCCCGCACCTCGGTCACCCCGGGGCGCACGCAGGAACTCAATTTCTTCGAGGTTGGTGAGCCTACCCGGCTCAGGCTGGTCGATATGCCCGGTTATGGCTTCGCCAAGGCCCCGCCCAAGGTGGTCGAGCAATGGAAGCGGCTGGTGCGCGATTTCCTGCGCGGTCGGGTGGTGCTGAAACGCGTCTTGGTGCTGATCGACAGCCGCCACGGAATCAAGGATGTCGACCGCGAGATGATGCAGATGCTCGATCAGTCGGCGGTCGGCTACCGGCTGGTGCTGACCAAGGCCGACAAGATCAAGGCGAGCGAGCTCGACAAGGTTCTGGCCGAAACCATGGCCGAGGCTCGCAAGCACCCGGCGGCCTTTCCCATGGTGGCGGTCACTTCGTCCGAAAAAGGCATGGGGATCGAGGAACTGCGCGCCTCCGTGCTGGGCGATACACTGGTCTGAGAGGTTAGCCCGCCAGCGCCCGGATCGCCATCACCAGCCGGTCGAGATCGGCCATATGGGTCGCCAGCGAAGGCGTGATGCGCACGCACGATCCCGAGGCCAGGCCGTCGCGGTGCACGGCAAATATCCGGTATTTTTCCAGCAGCGCCCGGGCCAGCGCAACATTCTCGTCGTGCGAGGTGCGTCCGCTGAGCCGGAAGGAAGTGATCGCGCCATAGAGCCGCGAATCGTCAGGGGTGAGGATCTGCACCTGCGGCAGATCGCGCAGCGGCCTCACCCAGCGGTCGCGCAGTGCTTTCAACCGGGCTTCGCGGCGCGGCGCGCCGATCGCGGCCTGGAAATCGAGCGCGGTGGGAAGCGTCAGCTGCGCGGCATAGTCTGGAGTGCCGGTGTGAACCCGGGCGAGGATGCCGACGGCGCGCGGGCTTTCGGCCGGGTCGGGATCGATCGCCTCGATCCGTTCGCGGCGGATGTAGAGCGCGCCCACTCCCAGCGGTGCGCCGATCCATTTGTGCAGGTTGAAGCCCACGAAATCGGCTTGGAGATCCTGCAGACGGAAATCGAGTTGCCCGACGCTGTGCGCCGCATCGACCAGCACATCGATCCCGCGTTCGCGCGCGATCGCGGCGATCCCGGCGACCGGCAGAACCAGCCCGGTGCGGTGGCTGACATGGGTCAGCAGCGCCATCCGGATCGCCGGATCGGCATCGAAGGCGGCCCGATAGGCACCGATCAGCGACTCGTGCGTCGCGGGCTCGGGCAGGGCGATCCGGATCACCCGCACCCCGCGCCGCGCCGCGAGCGATTCCATCGCCGCCTGCATCGAATCGTAGTCGAGATCGGCATAGAGCACCGCATCACCGGGCTTGAGGCGGTTGTACTGCAAGATCAGCGCCTTCATCGCCTCTGTTGCATTGCGGGTCAGGGCAAGTTCGTCGGGCGCAACGCCCATCGCCCCGGCCAGCCGCGCCCGAACCGCTTCGAGATCGCCGATCATGGTGCGGCGCGCGTAATAGCTGGTATCGCGGTTCACCCGCTCGACCATTGCCTTGTAGGCATCAAGCACCGGGCGCGCCATCATCCCCCAGTTGCCGTGCTCGAGCTGGATCACATCGCGGGTCACGTCATAGCGCCGCGCAAGAGAATCCCAGTCTTCGCCCGCCACGCCAGCGCCAAGCGATCCCGTGGCAAGCGGCAGCGTCGCCGCCCCGAACAAGGTCCTGCGATCGATCTCCATACGGCGCCTTTCACTTCGAATGCAGGCGAACCTAGACCCTGCCGCGCCCGGGTGAAAGCATCCTCATTGCCATGGCACGCCTGGCACGCACTCGTCCGCCGATTGTCGCCGGGCCTATTCTGCCAGATCGAGCGGGGGCAGCTCCGCGCCCGACAACTTCACTCCAAGCACTCGCGCCAGGGTTGGTGCGATCGCGCGCATGTCGATCAGCCCAAGCGAGCGGCCCGGCGCGATCCCGGGCCCCACGATGATGAAGGTCGAGCGCAGGTGAGCGGCGGTGGGAAAATAGCCGTGGGTGCCCTTGTAGTGCGGCGTTCCCGCCAGCGGCGCCTCGGCTCCGGCAAAGCCCGCTGCGCTCCAGCCCAGCTGCATGTCGAGATAGAAGCTCGCCTGCGGATCGGCATGGAGCGCGGCGATCTGGGCCTTGTCAGCCACCGCAGCGATTCCGTTGGCGGGATCGGCGGCAAGCCGCCGCAAGAGCTCGCCAACCCGGGCTTCAAGCGCGGCGTCCTCGGGCCGGGCGAGCACCACCGCGACCGATCCGCCCGACGGCCAGGGCATTGCATCCCACCCGGCGACCTTGCCATCACTGCCAAGCCGGATCAGCCCGGCATCGATGAATGCGCGGAACAGGCTGGTTTCGTGCCCGATCGGTTCAAAGCCGTGGTCGCTCACCAGTGCAATCGTGGCATCGCCGTGCGCGACAAGCTCTGCTTCCACGACCTTGCCGACCAGCACATCGATCCGCTCGAGCACGGCCCGCGCGCCCGGCGTATCGGGACCGTCCTGGTGCTGCTGATGATCCAGCGCGGTGAAATAGACCGTCAGGAAATCCGGCTTGTGCCTGCGGATCAGGCTGAGCGCGAAGGTGCCACGGTTCTCGTCGCCCTCGATCCCTTCGTCGATTCCCTGGGCATAAACGAGGCCGGTGTCGGCTTCGAGCTCGGGGATCAGTCCGGTCGTAGAAAGCGCAGCCACCAGCTTGGCATCGTCGGCATGGCCGGTGCGCCAGATCTGCGCCAGGTTCCAGGCGATGCCATCGGCCCCGACGCTGACCGGCCAATGGACGTTGCCCACACTCAGCCCCGCCGCACCGGCTGCTGACCACAGCGTCGGAACCTTGATGTCGCTGGCATACCAGTACCACCCGCCCTGGTTGATCTGCAGCGGATCGAAGGTGGTATTGTTGACGATCCCGTGCGCAGCCGGGCTGGCCCCGGTAAGCAAGGTGGTATGGCTGGGATAGGTCACCGTCGGCAGAACCCCGATCACCCCTTCGGCATGGGCACCCTCGTCAAGCAGACGGCGCAGGTTCGGAACCTTCAGTCCCCGCTGTTCGGCTTCGATCACATCGCCAGGACGCAGCCCATCGATCGAGATCATCAGCACCGGCCTGGCCTGCGCCGCACACGGCAGCGCAAGGGCGAGGATCGAGAGCGCGAACAGCATCGGCTTCATCGGATCAGAACTCCGTCTTGAGGGTGACGAAGAACTGCTGCGGAGCGCCAACCAGCAGCGTCTGGCGATCGCCGCTGTTGCCGAAACCGCCCGAGCCGACCGTCGCCACGTACTGCTTGTCGAACAAGTTGTTTGCGTTGAGCTGCACTTCGATCCCGTCGGTTACCCGATAACCAAGGGTTGCGTCCACCAGGGCACGGCCCGGAACCGACTTGTCGTTGGTGTAGGTAAAGAAGCGCTCCGACATGTAGTTGACGCCGATCCGCCCGAACAGCGGCCCGGAATCATAGCTCAACTCGCCGCGCAGCAGGTGGCGGGGGCTGTCGACCACGGTCTTGCCCTTGATCGCCGCCAGCAACACACCAGACACGTTGTAGACATCGTTCTGATAGGTCGCGTCGGTGTAGCTATAGGATGCGAACAGGCTGAAACCGGCGCCCAGCTTGATATCGCCCGCAGCCTCGAACCCGACCGACCGCACCGCGCCGACGTTCTGCAGCACCGAGGGGCTACCGACGATGCTCGATCCACTCGCCGCCGAGAGCAGGCGGTTGTGGAAGTTGACCAGATAGACCCCGATTACCCCGTTGAAGCGGCCATCGTTGTAGCGCGCGCCAAGCTCGTAGGTATCCGAGCTCTCGGGCTTGAGCGATCCCTTGATCGCATCGAAGCCGGCTTGGGTGGTGCTGAATGGCCCGGTGGTGGTGGCCGAGGCGAAAGCACGGGTGGCCTGGGTGAACCCGGCAAACAACTCACCGTTTCCGCCCAGTTTCAGGGTCGCACCGGCATGAGGCTGGAACCAGTCCTCGGCCGCGATCTTGCCCTGGGGGAAGCTGGCCTGGATCACGGCGGTGGCCTTGTTCTCGACCCGGAAGCCCTTCCAGCCCAGATCGAGCTTGAGGTCGCCAAGTTCGATCTCGTCGGAAACATGGTATTGCAGCGTTTCGGTGGCGAAATCGAATTCCCATTGGGTGAAGAACGCGTTGGTCGGATAGACCCGGAAATCGAGCGCCTGGGTGCGGCTGGGCATCGCATAGAAGCGGCGCGCCTGATGGAAATCGTTGTGTTCCCACCAGCCGCCGATGCTCAGGTGGTTGCTGCCAAGATCGACATCGAAATTGCCGAACAGGCCGGTGCGCTCAATATCGTATTCGGTGGTGCGGACCGAGATCGGCACCCCGTTGGGGCTGGGCACATAAGGCGTGGCCCACAGGCCCATGCCCTTGTTCTTGTGGTAGTAACCCTTGAGCGCAAATCGGGCGCTCTCGCCGATCGGCGCGGTGATGCCGAGCGCGGCGACGGTATCCTTGCGCAGGCCCGAGGCATCGTAATAGGCATCGTCAACCGTCGCCACGTTGTCAGGGTAAACCGTTCCCGCTGCGGCGTTGGAAACCGGCGCGCCGGTTTCTCCGCGATTGTTGCCAATATCGGCATAGAGCAGGGCCGCAGCATAATCGGGATAGGCGTTGTCCCAGCCGTAGCCGAGACGGCTGAGCATATCGAGCGACATGTCTTGATAGTCCTGCTCGCGCCGGTCGGACCAGGAGAACCAGCCGTCGATCTTTGCCTCACCAAGCGGCACCACGATCTTGGCGTTGATCATGTGCTGATCCTGCTTGCCGGTGCCACGGTACTTGTCGGTGGTGCCATAGGCATAAGATACGAAGCCACGCGCACCGTCCGGGTTGCCGACATTGACCCGGGCAAAGCCTCGGATCGTTTCATTGCTGCCATAGGTGCCGTTGGCGTTGATACCGAGCCGGTCCTTGGGATCGAGCGAAAGCGTCTCGACCGTGCCGCCCAGCGAGCTGGTTGACTGGGTGCCGATCGCCCCGGCGCCCTGCGAAACGCGCACGGAGGAAATGTTCTCGGGACTGACGACGCGGCTGATGTGCAGACCGTTGTGGTTACCATAGCTCATGTCGCCAAGCGGAATCCCGTCGAAGGTGAAGCCCAGCTGGTTCTGGTTGAA
Organism: Pseudomonadota bacterium; assembly: GCA_029781465.1. Classification (GTDB taxonomy): domain Bacteria; phylum Pseudomonadota; class Alphaproteobacteria; order Sphingomonadales; family Sphingomonadaceae; genus Novosphingobium. The sequence continues at coordinate 2,204 of JAKOWQ010000406.1, read as the reverse complement.
ACTGCGGATCGTGACCCGGGTCGACCATTCGTAGTTGCCGAAGGCATCGGCCGACTGAATGTTGACGCTAGGCAGCTTTTCGATTGCGCGGATCGGGCTTGAGCCTGGGGCAAGCTCGGCAATCTGTGCGGCGCGAACTTCCTGCACCTGCTTGGACTGGCCCTGACCATAGACCACGATTTCCGTATCGGTAGCGGCATCGCCTTCGTCGGCGGCGGCATCGGCGGCGGCCAGAGCGGCTTGCGGAATGAAGGCGACGGAAGCGAGCAGGAAGACAGAGAATCGGCGCATGGAAACCCCCGTTGATGGTGTAACGACGAGGGCGGTTAAGAGCGGCGTGTTACGCCAAGATGCCGTTTCAGCGTCTAGGCAGTGAAGCTTTGCTGACGATTGTGCGATGCTGTTGCGACAGGATGACGGCCGTCACTTTGCAAACAGCTGACCCAGATCGGCGAAGGCTTTCATTTCAATGGCATTTCCGCTGGGATCGCGGAAGAACATGGTTGCCTGCTCGCCCACCTGGCCCTTGAAGCGGACATAGGGTTCGATCTCGAACCTGGTACCCGCCGCTTTCAGGCGCTCGGCAAGAGCCTCCCAATCGTCCATCGCAAGCACGATCCCGAAATGCGGCACCGGCACACCGTGGCCATCGACCGGATTGTTGCCCGCATCGCTCGCCGCCTCGCCGGTACAGTGGGCGACGATCTGATGACCATAGAAGTCGAAATCGATCCAGCTGTCCGAACTGCGCCCCTCCGCGCAGCCCATCACCCCGCCCCAGAAGGCGCGCGCCTCGGCCAGATCGCGGACCGGGAAGGCAAGATGAAAGGGGCGCAGGGTCATCGGCTTTCCTTGGCTTGGTTCAGACTCGACAGGCTCTGCCTGAATGATTAGCCCGCTATGCCATGAAGCTCATCATCGGCAACAAGAACTATTCGAGCTGGTCGCTGCGCGGCTGGCTGGCGGCCAAGCAATCGGGGCTGCACTTCGAGGAGATCACCGTCCCGCTCTATGGCGAGGACTGGGATCAGCGGAAAAAGCAGAACGAGGAAATCGCCCCCTCCTCGGGCAAGGTCCCGGTGCTGTGGGATGGCGATGCGGTGGTGTGGGACAGCCTGGCGATCATCGAATACCTGGCCGACAAGGTCGGGCGCGAGCGGTTCTGGCCCAAGGCCGACGATGCGAGGGCCATGGCGCGCTCGATGGTTGCGGAAATGCACAGCTCCTACCAGGCGCTGCGCAGCGAATGCCCGATGAGCATCCGCCGCCAGGTCGACGGTTGGGAGATCAGCGAGGCCGCGCGCGCCGATATCGTGCGCATCCTGACCTTGTGGGCTGAGGCACGGGCGCGTTTCGGCAAGGGCGGACCGTTCCTGTTCGGCACCTTCAGTGCCGCCGACATCATCTATGCGCCGGTTGTCAGCCGCTTCATCACCTATCGGATCGGCGTGCCGGGCTTCGCGCTCGCCTATATGGAAGCGGTGTGGGAGCACGAATGGCTCCAGGCCTGGGTCGAGGCCGCCGAGAACGAGGAATGGGTGATCGAGCAGTGGGACAGCGCCGCAGCCGCGGCGAAGAAGTAACCCTTCAAAAGTCGCTGCCGTCCTTGCGCTTCTGCCGCCCCGTCCCGGCGAACAGGTGCATGTCGATATCCGGATAGTGGCAGGCGGTATCGGCCACCCGCCCGATCGCGACAAAGACGCAGGGCGCATCCGAGCGATTCTGGAGCACGTGGCCGTTGCCGTCGTTCTTGGGGAAGGCGGCAACATCGCCCGCGCGCATCGGGGTTTCGCCCGTATCGTCCACCAGCACCGCCTCGCCGCTCAGCATCACCACCAACTCGTCCTCGCCCTCGTGCCAATGGCGCTGGGCGGACCAGGCGCCGGGCTGGAGCACCACATGGCTGGCGCCGAAATCCTCCAGCCCGGCCACGGGAGCCAGACGGCGGTACCAGCGGCCCTGCACCACATCGGCGTAGTGCGGAGGATAGCCGGTGGCATTGGTCTGGGGGATGGCATCGAGATCGAGCTTGGGCATGGTCGCGCTCCGGCTTGTATGGAGCGGGCATACACCATATGCGCTGCTATGCCATGACCCCGACCGTGCTAGACCTTGCCGAGGCGCTGATCGCCTGCCCCAGCGTGACCCCGGCCGCGGGCCTGGTGTTCGACTGCCTTGAGGCGCAGCTGGCCCCGCTGGGTTTC
>JAKOWQ010000374.1 GCA_029781465.1 Pseudomonadota bacterium | reverse complement strand
GGCGCCTCAACGACGCCGAGGGCCAAGACGAAATCGAGGCGCTGAGCGCGGAAATGATCGACCGTTTCGGTCCCCTGCCCGGCCCCACCGCCAACCTGGTCAAGCTGATCCGGATCAAGCACCAGGCGATCCAGGCCAACGTGGCCAAGATCGATGTCGGCGCCAAGGGAGCGCTGGTTTCGTTCCATCAGGACCAGTTCCCCGATCCCGCCGGCCTGATCGCCTATGCCGACCGGCTGCAAGGCACGATCAAGCTGCGCCCGGACAGCAAGATCGTTGTGACCCGCGCCTGGGGCAGCGCCGAAGCGCGCCTCAACGGGCTGTTCCAGCTGACCAAGGGGCTGAGCGCAATTGCCAGAAAGGCGGGGCGCTAGCCGCGAGCCAGCTTGAGGAATTCGGCACCGCTCATCGGTGGGGCGCGCAGGAATCCTTGATAGGACGCGCAGCCCTCGGCGGCGGCAAGTGCGCGCTGGGCCTCGCTTTCGACCCCCTCGGCGATCACCTTGAGATCGAGCGCGCCGGCCATCGCCACGATCGCGCGCAGCACTGCCAGATCGCGCACATCGCCCACCACGCCGTCGATCATCGAACGGTCGAGCTTGAGGTAGTGCAGCGGCAGCAGCTTGAGATAGCGGAAGTTGCAGAACCCCGCCCCGAAATCGTCGAGCGCAATCCGCATCCCGCGCGCCGCCAGCTGGCCCAGCGCCTGCGCGGCATGGGCGACATCGGCCAGCAGCACCTGCTCAGTCACCTCAAGCGTCAGCCGCCAAGCGGGAAATCCGCTGGCCGCGGCAAGCTGCGCGAACTCGGCCGCGAAATCGCCCGCGGCAAGATCGTTGGGCGTGACGTTGAGCGACAGGCGCAGGTCCATCGGCCAGCCTTGCGCGCCTTCGAGCGCGAGGCGCGCGATGTGGCGCGAAAGCTGCGCCACATGATCGGCGCGTTCGGCAATCGAAAACCGCGTCCCCGCGCCGATCCGGCCCATTTGCGGATGGTTCCAGCGCGCCAGCGCCTCTGCCCCGCACAGCCGGTCG
>JAKOWQ010000351.1 GCA_029781465.1 Pseudomonadota bacterium | reverse complement strand
CGATGGGTTTCTGATGCTCGGCGGCGGCGAATCTCCCGCAGCCCACAGCAACCGCTTTGTGACATGCCGGGCAAACACAAATTTTTTCCAGCACGCCCCAAGCCGAGCGGCAACCGCTCCGGGCAAGGACGCCATTCCCATCCGCCCATCGCTATCGGCGAACAGCCTTAGGTCCAATTTAAGCACTTTTCGTTAGCACTTTCGCCAGGGTCGCATGGTGAATTAAGTTCGGGGGGAATTAGTGCGCCTTGGATTCACTTTGAATTCTGTCTCGCCAAGGACGATGATCGTCGGACAGGCTGCGGTGTTGTCGGCGATTTTCGCCGGCGTCGTCGCGCTGGCGATGATCTTCAGCGGGTGGGAAATTCCGGCGCTGCGGTTGACCCTGGCTTCGCTGGCCGCCGCCTATGTCCTGGCGATGGTTCTGCTGGTCCGGTCTGGCCTGGCTGGCATTGGCGATCTGGAGGTTCTCGGACTTACCGACAGTCTTTCGGGCGTGCGCAACCGCCGCGCGCTGCATCTCGATTTCGCCCGGCACGCCATTGAGGGCGAGGAGCGCGCGCTTGCACTGGTCGATCTCGACGGGTTCAAACTCATCAACGATTACTACGGCCACGCAGTCGGAGACCGGGTGATCAAGGCTGCCGCGTTGCGCCTGAGTGAGCTGTGCGGCGATGAAGCGCATTTCTACCGCCTCGGCGGCGACGAATTTGCGGTCGCGGTGATGGGGCCTCTGGCCGGCAATGTGCTCGAAGGGTTGTGCCGCCGCCTGCTCAAGGATCTCGCTTCCCCCTTTCAGATCGACGATCGTTCGATTGTGCTGGGTGCCAGCATCGGCCTTTCGCGTTCGACCGGAAGCGACGGAATCTCTTCGTCCGAACTGCTGCGCCGTTCGGACATGGCGATGTATGCCTCGAAGCTTGGCGGCAAGATGCGCTGCACCTGGTACAGTCAGGAATTCGACCGCAAGCGCGAGGTGATGCGCCAGGTCGAGGCCGATCTGCGCCTGGCGCTCGACAAGGATGAATTCCGCCTGCTTTATCAGCCGCTGGTCGATGCCCAGAGCGGGCAGATCGTTGCGGTCGAGGCGCTGATCCGCTGGGAGCGCGGCGATGGCGTGCGGATGGGGCCGAACATCTTCATCCCCGTCGCCGAAGAAACCGGCCTGATCGATCCGATCGGGCTGTGGGTGCTGCGCAAGGGCTGCACCGATGCGCTTGGGTGGGATGGGATCAAGCTTTCGATCAACCTGTCCTCGGCCCAGCTACGCAATCCCGAGTTCCCGATCCTGCTTGGCCAGATCCTCGATGAAACCGGATTCCCGCCCGAGCGGCTCGAACTGGAAGTGACAGAAACCTACCTGGTCGGCGATCACGCCACGATCAGCCGCAGCCTCGACATGATCCGCCAGTTCGGGGTGGGCGTGGTGCTTGACGATTTCGGCACCGGCTACGCCTCGATCGGGTTCCTGCGCAAGTACCGCTTCGAAAAGCTCAAGATCGATCGTTCGCTGGTGCTCGAAGCCCAGGAAGACGAAGGTTCGATGGCGATGATGGTCTCCTCGATCGCCGTGGCCCGGGCAATGGACATGGCGGTGACTGCGGAAGGCGTGGAAACCGAGGCTCAGGCCGATCTGGTACGCACCGCCGGGTGCGACCAGATCCAGGGCTGGCTCTATTACAAGGCGATCTCGGCTGACGAGATTGCCCAGCAGCTGGCCCCCAAACCGGCCCGCCCGGCCCGCAGAAAGGCCGCTTCGTGAGCGGCGCGGTTCCGGTCCAGTTCCCTTGATGAAAAGGCGCATCGCAATGTCCGGCTTCGGAAAATTCGCTCGCAGGTTCATGCGCGGCTCCATCGCCCAGACCACGAAGACGCTGTTTTCAGCCGCCGCGCTCGCCATGGTGCTGATGGCGGCAACCGCAATCGCCGGGTTTGCCTATGTCGGGCAGCATTCCGGGCGAATCGAGGCGACGCAAAGGGGCGGCAGCTCGGCGCTGATCGTCGCCGAGCGCCTGCGTGAAGCCCAGGTTGCGCTGCTGCGCACGGATGCTCGCGGCCAGCCGGGCGATCTTTCCGCCGCTGGCATGGCAATCCGCTCCGCTCAAAGCGAAGCCGCCGCGCTTTCAACAAGCGCGACCGGGCTTTCGGAAAGCGAGGTTTCGACGGCCAGACGCCTTTCGTCCGACGTCGATGCGACAAACCGGCGCCTTGCCGCCGCGCAGAACGCTGGCACGGCCTCCAGCGCGAAGGAAATCGCCGCGATCAGTGCCGCTCTCGACATGGCCGCGACCCAGGCCAAGAGCTTCGGGGTGCAACTCGGCCGCGACAACCTGCGGACCAACAGCGAAGGCCTTGCCCAGCTCAAATGGTTTGGAATTGCACTGCTTGCGCTGGTGGTGCTGTTTCTTGGTACATTCTTCGTCTGCCAGAACCTGGCGCGCGAATTCCTGGTCAATCCGGTGGTACGCATGGCAGCGACGATGAAGCGCATGGCAGGCGGCGATTTCGACATCGAGGTCGAGGGGCTGGGCCGAAAGGACGAGCTGGGCGACATGGCCCAGGCGCTTGAGCTGATGAAGCGCGCCGCGCACAAGCTGGTCGAGCTGCGCGAACAGACCGAGCAGACCGCCCAGGCTGAGCTTGCCGCCCAGGCCGAGACGGAACGGGCCCGCTCGGGCGCACGCGCGCAGCAGGCCGAATTGCTGCGGCGCCTGGCCGACCGGTTCGAGACCACGGTAGGTGAAGTGGTAGGCTCGGTTGCCTCGGCATCGAGCCAGCTTCAGCTCACTGCCACTTCGATGGCTTCAAGCGCCGACCAGTCGAGCCGCCAGGCCGCCAATGTCGCGGGCACGCTCAACGATGCTGCTTCGGGCGTGACTTCGGCTGCCGCGGCTTGCGACGAATTTGCCCTTTCGATCGGCGAGATCAGCCGCCAGGCCGCCACCTCGGCGGAGCTCGCGCGCAAGGCCACGATCGAGGCCGCCGATGCCGACGCCACGATCTCGGCGCTCAGCCAGTCGGCCGCTCAGGTCGGCGAGATTGTCGAGCTGATTTCCTCGATTGCCCAGCGCACCAATCTTCTGGCGCTCAACGCCTCGATCGAGGCGGCGCGCGGGGGCGAGGCCGGGCGCGGATTTGCCGTTGTTGCCGCCGAGGTCAAGGATCTTGCTACCCAGACCGGCAAGGCCACCGAAGAGGTTTCGCAGCAGATCCGCACGATTCAGAACAGCACCGTGGCCAGCGTCGAGGCATTGCGCTCCATCGCGCAGCAGATCCGCCAGCTTGAATCGACCTCTGTTTCGATTGCCGCCGCGGTCGACCAGCAGTCGGTCGCGGGGCAGGATCTGGCGCGCTCGATCGACCTGGCCGCGCGCAATACCGAAGAGGTTTCCTCCTCGATCGTCGCGGTGCGCGAAACTTCGCTCGCCACCGGCGCTGCGGCCAGCCAGGTGCTGACCTCTTCGAAGGAGCTGGAAGCCCAGGCGTCGACCTT
>JAKOWQ010000163.1 GCA_029781465.1 Pseudomonadota bacterium | reverse complement strand
GCAGCCCTTGCCGCGCTGGTCGCGGCGCCTCTGGCACTTGCCGCCAAAGGCGAGACCGTGCCGACGCCCGCGGCACCGGAGCCGGATGTTACCGCCTGCCAGGGTTGTCACGGCAGCGACGGCATCGCGACGCTGCCCGGCGCGCCAAACCTTGCCGGTCAGAAGGCGGACTATCTTGCGGCGCAATTGCGGGCTTTCCGGGCCGGAAGCCGCAAGAACGAACTGATGAACGCGATCGCCTCGCAGCTTGACGATGGCCAGATTGCGGCGCTCGCGGCCTATTGGTCCAGGCAGCCCGCCGGTGGAAGCATGGACGATGCCGCGCGCCGCGCCGGTGCGGTGCGCAGCCAGGTGACCTTCCCGGCCGGATTTCCCGAAGGTTTCACGGTCTACCGGACCGAGGAAGACCACGAGGGCAAGACCATCCTGCGCGATTGGGCCAACCATGCGGCACTCGATGCCGCGCGGGCCGGCAAGCCGCTTCCCGAAACCGGGGTGATCGTTGCCGAGACCAGCACCGCCCACGAGGTCGATGGCAAGCTGGTGGCCGACGCGCCACGGACCTATGCCGTTTTCGCGGCGGGGCCGGGCTGGGGGGCGTCGGTTCCCGAGGTGCTGCGCAACGGCAACTGGCACTTCGGCATCTTCGGCGCTGACCGGACGCCAAAGCTCACCAACCAGGCGGCCTGTCTGGCGTGCCACAAGCCGCAGGCGGCAAGCAGCTTCATGTTCACCTACGATGTGCTGAAGGCATCGGCGCAATAGAGGCGGCGCATGCTGGCTGGGGCGGCAGGATTCGAACCTGCGAATGCCGGTACCAAAAACCGGTGCCTTACCACTTGGCGACGCCCCAGCAGGAGCGCGGCCTATAGATAGACCGCGCTGCCAAGGGAAGGGGGAAAGCTTACCCGGCGGCGGGTTCTTCGACCTTGTCGAAATCGGCGCGCGAATGGCGCTCGGGCATCTTGGCGGTGTTGACGATGCGGCCGCGCTGCACCGCCGGGCGGGCCATGATTTCCTCGACCCAGCGCCCCACCGCCTCGTATTCGTGCAGCTGCAGGAACTCGCGCGTGGTGCCATAGGCGAGGCCGTTGTAAAGATTGCCCAGCCAGGGCCATGCCGCCATGTCGGCAATGGTATAGTTTTCGCCCGCCAGGAACCGCGTTTCCTTGAGCCGGTTGTCGGCAACCGAAAACAGCCGCTTCACCTCCATCGCATAGCGGTTGATCGCATATTCGATCTTGACCGGCGCATAGTGGTAGAAGTGGCCATAGCCGCCGCCGATGAACGGGGCGCTGCCCATCTGCCACATCAGCCACGAAAGGCACTCGGCCCGCCCGGCGGCGTCGGTGGGAATGAAGGCACCGAACTTTTCGGCCAGGTGGAGCAGCATCGCCCCGCTTTCGAACAGCCGGATCGGCTGCGGTCCCGACTTGTCGAGCAGCGCGGGGATCTTGCTGTTGGGATTGAGCGCGACAAACCCGGAGCCGAACTGGTCACCGGTGCCGATGTTGATCAGCCAGGCATCGTATTCGGCGCCGCTATGTCCGGCCTCAAGCAGTTCCTCGAACAGGATCGAGACCTTCTGCCCGTTGGGCGTGCCCAGCGAATAGAGCTGAAAGGGATGCTCGCCCACCTGCAGCTCGCGTTCGCTCTGCGCGCCGGCGGTAGGGCGGTTGATGCTGGCGAAGGGGCCGCCGTTGCTCGGATCCCAGGTCCAGACGGCGGGCGGGGTGTATTCGGCATCGGACATGGCGGGCTCCCGGGGAGGTGTGTTCTGGTTTCCCCCTGTCTGGCCAAAAACCGGCGACCGGGCAAGCGCATTGCATCTTGCAACCGATCAAGCCTGGCTTCACCCGATCCGGTGCACCCAGCCGTGGCTGTCGGCCTGTTCGCCGCGCTGGATCGCGGTGAGGCGGGCCTTGAGCTTGCCGGTGATCTGTCCCGGACCGCCCGAGCCAATGGTGAATTCGCCATCGCGGCCCGCAACCTTGCCAACCGGCGTGACCACCGCCGCGGTGCCGCAGGCGAAAGCCTCTACCAGCTTGCCCGAGCGCGCGTCATCGGCCCATTGCGCGAGGCTGTAGGGCTCCTCGCGCACCTCCAGCCCTTCCTCGCGGGCGAGCTGGATCAGGCTGTTGCGGGTAACGCCCGCAAGGATCGTTCCGCTGAGCGGCGGGGTCAGCAAGGTGCCGTCGGCGAAGACGAAGAACAGGTTCATGCCGCCCAGCTCCTCGATCCACTTGTGCTCTGCGGCGTCGAGGAACAGCACCTGATCGTGGCCCTTGGCAAAGGCTTCGGCGGTGGGGACAAGGCTGGCGGCATAGTTGCCGCCGCACTTGGCCGCGCCGGTGCCGCCCGGCGCAGCGCGGGTATAGTCCGAAACCCAGATCGAAACCGCCGGGGCGCCCGACTTGAAATAGTTGCCCGCCGGGCTGGCGATGACCACGAACTTGTATTGCTTGGCCGGGCGCACTCCCAGGAAGGCCTCGGTCGCGATCATGAACGGGCGCAGATAGAGCGATCCGCCCTCGACGGTGGGGAACCAGGCCGCGTCGGCGCGGACCAGCTCCTCGATCGCGGCGACGAACAGCGCCTCGGGGATTTCGGGCATGGCCAGACGCCGGGCCGAGGCGTTGAAGCGCGCGGCATTGGCCTCGGGCCGGAACAGCGCCATCGACCCGTCGGGGTGGCGATAGGCCTTGAGCCCCTCGAAGATTTCCTGCGCGTAGTGCAGCACCGAGGCGGCCGGATCGAGCGGGATCGGGCCGTAGGGCGCGACCGTGGCATTGTGCCAGCCTTGCCCTTCGTCCCAGTCGATCGTCACCATGTGATCGGTGAAGCGGCTGCCGAAGCCGGGATTGGCCAATACCTCGGCGCGCACTGCCGCGTCCGCCGGGGCGGGGTGGGGCAGGCGGGTGAAGCGGCTGGGCGAATCGGCAAGGGTGGCCATCGAATGATCCTCAATTGGTCGGCAGGCGCCTTTGAACGAAAATTACGTCATGCGCAAGGGCAATGAAATAAATGGAAACATCGGCATTTGCGCTGTTAGTCTAGGCCGGAATTGCCCAAAAGGCCAAGCGCGCGCATTGTTCGCGCCGAGGGAGAGTGTCCATGAAGACGCTGAAGCACGCCGCCGCGCCGGGATTTCTGTTGCTGGCTGCTTGCGGTCAGGGTGATCGGGCGCCGGGCGAAAATGCCACCCAGCCCGCCCCTGCCACCGCGTCGGTTGAGGGGAAGCAAACCCCCGCTGCACCCCGCACCGACCTGGCCTGCGACTATCCGGTCGATGGGGCCAGGGACACCGCTGCGAGCGTGCTCGCCCGGTTCGGCAAGCAGGCCCGCCGTGCGACCATCGCCGGGCCCGAGGGGATGGAACTGGCCGGGGTGGTGCTGTGGCCCGGCGATCCCGCGCGCGAGGTGGAACTGATCATCGACGACGAGCGCCCTGGCGAACACATCGCCGGTCTGCGCGTTTCGGGCGAGAAGTCGCAGTGGCAAGCCCGGGGGCTGGGGATCGGCGCCCCGCTGGAGCGGGTGGTTGCGGCCAATGGCGCGGCGATCGGCTTCTGGGGCTTTGGCTGGGACTATGGCGGCTATGTCAGCGATCTGGGCAAGGGCCATCTCGAGCAGCTGCCGGGCGGCTGCAGGCTGGGGCTGCGGCTTGACCTTGCCGCCGACGATCCCGGTCAGGGCGAGGGCCTGATGGGGGACAGCGCAGTGCGTTCGGACGACAAGGCAGTGGCCGGGCGGCGGATCTTCGTCGACGAGATCAGCCTCAACTGGCGGTAGAGATGAGAAGGGTTGCCCCGGCTTGACCGGAAGCAGCCCCCAAAATCCGCTTCCTGCGGAAATGAGAAGGGCTGTCCCGGCCTGAGCGGAAGCAGCCCCCAAGATCCGCTTCCTGCGGAAATGAGAAGGGCTGCCCCGGCCTAACCGGAAGCAGCCCCCAAGATCCGCTTCCTGCGGAAATGAGAAGGGCTGCCCCGGCCTAACCGGAAGCAGCCCTTCGCATGGTCAGCGGCCGCAAGCGCCGCTCACGAAGCCTCTATCGCAAATCGGATCAGCGATAATGCTCCATCAAGCGGGTTACCGACCTCCCTGCTGAACCATGAGACATCGGTCACCTCCTTTCGCGCTGTTGAGCCATTTGCCGCTCCTCGAAGCGGCCGGACCGGAAAGCGGGGATCGCCACCCGGCCTCGGGCCTAGGTGTGAATCATTCCGCGCCGCACAACAAGTCTTGCAAAGTTTTTTTTCGACGTCAGAATTGACGACTTCGGGCCTGCTTCGGCGGGCCCTTTCTATTTCTGGCGGCAATCCTCGATCACCCGGCTGACCTCGGGCCAGCTGGGCAGGTAGAGCGTCGGCTGGCCCTGGGCTTCCAGCGCGAAGCGGCCGCGCGAAAAGGCGATTGCATCGAGGATCGGATCCTCTGCCCTGATCGGCACCACAAGCCATCCCGCCGCGCTTTGCAGCGGCTCGCTGAGCAGGGCGCGGGTGCCGCTTACCGTGGTCAGCGCCATCGGCACATGCTGCTGCGCGCCGTCGCCGCCCAGCGCGGCGCGGGCCAGCAGAACCTGGCCCGATGCCCGATCACAGGTCAGCGTGACCAGCGGCACCACCGGATCGGCGCCATAGCCCGCGCTGGATCGACCGGCGATGATCCCCCAGCGCCAGTCCCCGGGCGTGCGCGGCGCATCGCGCCAGTCGGCGGGAGCAGGGGGAAGGGGCGCGGGCGGCGGCGGCGGGGTAACGACCGGCTGCGGCGCCGGCGCGGGTGCCGGAGCGGGAGCCGGCGCCCCGCGCGGGGTGGCGCAAGAACCGACAAGGCCGATCAGCGCACAGGCGGCCATTGCGGCGAGCGGACGAAAACGGGGAGCGATTGCCTTCACGCCCCACCTATGGAATGAGCCGCGCCGATGAGCAAGGTGTCCAAAGCCCGGGTCGATCAACTGCTGGTCGAGCGCGGCCTGGCCGAAAGCCGCACCCGCGCGCAGGCCCTGGTCCTCGCCGGCACGGTCTTTTCCGGCGAGACCAAGATTGCCAAGCCGGGCCAGACCCTGCCCGCCGACGCCCCGCTGGAGGTGCGCGGGCGCGACCACCCGTGGGTTTCGCGCGGCGGGATCAAGCTGGCCCACGCGATCGACCACTTCGGTTTGGACCCCGCCGGGGTTGTGGCGATGGATATCGGCAGCTCGACCGGGGGCTTTACCGACGTCTTGCTGAGCAAGGGCGCGGGGCATGTCTTTGCGGTCGATTCGGGCACCAACCAGCTCGCCTGGAAGCTGCGCCAGGACAGCCGTGTGACGGTGCTGGAACAGACCAGCGCACGGGTGCTGACGGCGCAGCAGATCGACCGCCCCTGCAGCTGGGTAGTTTGCGACGCCAGTTTCATTTCCCTCGCCAAGGTACTGGAAGTGCCGCTGAAACTGGCTGCGCCGCGTTGCCGTCTGGTCGCCCTGATCAAGCCCCAGTTCGAGGTTGGCCGGGGCGAGGTGGGCAAGGGCGGTGTGGTGCGCGATCCGGCCCTCCACCAGCGCGTTTGCGAAGAGGTGCGCGGCTGGCTGGAACAAGGCGGCTGGCAGGTGCAGGGGATCGTCGAAAGCCCGATCACTGGGCCCGAAGGAAATGTGGAATTTCTTGTTTCGGCACAGCGCGAATAGCCCCCCCGGCATTGCCAGCGCGGCGGCGGGCGGCCACACTCCGGGTCTGACCGAAACCGAATCGGGATCGCCGAATGACTGAGCTTGCATCGCCCGGACAGCTGCGTGCCTCGTTGCTGCGCTGGTGGTTGTTCCTGGGGCCGCTGGTTCTGCTGCTGGGTTTCGTCTCGGGCGCGGTTTCGGGCAGCGGGGCGGGCAATCCGTGGTTCATGGGGCTGACCAAGCCTTCGCTCTATCCTCCGCCGGCCACCTTCGGGATCGTCTGGTCGCTGCTCTATCTGATGATGGGGCTGGCGCTGGCCATGGTGGTTACCGCGCGCGGCGCATCGGGACGCGCGCTGGCGGTGGGGCTGTTCGTGCTTCAGCTGCTGCTCAACCTGGCCTGGTCGCCGCTGTTCTTCGCGATGCACCAGATCAGCTTTGCACTCTATCTGCTGGTGGCGCTCGATCTGGCGGTGGTGCTGTGTCTGGGGGCATTCTGGAAAGTGCGCCCGCTCGCCGCGCTGCTGCTGGTGCCCTACTTTGCCTGGTGCCTGTTCGCCACCGCGCTCAACTGGCAGTTCCTGGCCGCCAACCCGGATGCTGACGGGGCCGAGGTTTCCGGCGCCGCCGCGACGGTCGATTTCAACTGACGGCTTGAAAGCCGCGAGCCGCGGGACCATGTGAAGCCCATGCAAAGCGAAAACCCCCTTTTCTCCGATCTTGCCAAGCTGGTGAACAGCGCGGCGGGCACCGTTGCGGGCATGGGCCGCGAAGCGCGCGATGCCGCGCGCGAACGACTCAAGGAAGGCCTTGGCGGGCTCGATTTCGTCTCGCGCGATGAATTCGATGCGGTCAAGGACATGGCCGCCAAGGCGCTCGACGAGCTCGACGCGCTCAAGGATCGCCTCGCCGCTCTCGAGGCTGCTTCCAAGGCCCGCAAATAACCACCGCTTGAAGCGGTCGCGCTTTGCCGCCACATCGCGGCGATGCACCTGCGCGCGCCCGCCATAGTCTGCTCCAGCCGTTCGCATGGCGAGACCGGCGCGGTGGTGCGTCTGCTGAGCGCGGCGCAGGGCATGATCGCGGCCTATGTTCCGGGCGCGCGCGGACGCCAGCTGCGCCCAGTGCTGATCCCCGGAAACGTGGTCGAGGCCGAATTCCGCCTGCGCAGCGAGGCGCAGATGCCTTCGGCCCGGCTTGAGCTGCTGGTCAGCCGCGGCCCGTGGCTGGGCGAGCCGCTGGCCGCCGCGGCGATCGGCTGGGCCAGCGCGCTCGCCGCCGCCGCCCTGCCCGAGCGCCATCCCTATCCCGCGATCCATGCCGCGCTGGGCGGGCTGCTCGATGCGGTGTGCCATGCCCCTTCGGCGCGTGGCTGGCTGCCGGGGCTGCTGCGCTATGAGGCACTGGTGCTGCGCGAGCTTGGCTATGGCACGCTGGCCGCGCCCGGGGGGGAAGCCGATGCGGCCGCACTCTTTGCCCAGTTCGATCGGCAGGGCGAGGTGCTGGAACGCTACGTGCTTGCCGAAAGGCGCGGCGATGTTATGGGGGCGCGCACCTTGCTGCGCGAGCGGCTGGCACGGATGATCTGAAGGCGGTGGGTTCGATGAAGATTGCGGTTTTCGCTGGTGACGGGATCGGTCCCGAAGTGACCGATCAGGCGGTGCGGGTGCTTCATGCGCTCGATCTGCCAGGGCTTGAACTGGTGGAAGGCGATGTCGGCGGCATGGCCTACAAAAAGCACGGCCACCCGCTCCCGCCGGAAACGCTGGCAACCGCGCGGGCGAGCGATGCGATCCTGTTCGGCGCGGTGGGCGATTTCGATTGCGACAATCTGGAGCGCCACCTGCGGCCCGAGCAGGCGATCCTGGGCCTGCGCAAGGAACTGGGGCTGTTCGCCAACCTGCGGCCCGCCAAGGTGTTCGCGGGGCTGGAGGAATTCTCCGCGCTGCGCCCCGAGATTGCCGGTGCGATCGACCTGCTGATCGTGCGCGAGCTTAACGGCGACGTCTACTTCGGCGACAAGGGGATCGATACCCTGCCCGATGGCACCCGCCGGGGCTGGGACATGATGAGCTATTCCGAGGCCGAGGTGCGCCGCATCGCCCATTCCGGCTTCCGCGCCGCGCGCAAGCGGGGGGGCAAGCTGTGTTCGGTCGACAAGGCCAATGTGCTCGAAACCTCGCAGGTCTGGCGCGATGCGGTGATCGCCGTCGCCGCGGACTATCCCGATGTCGAGCTGAGCCACATGTATGTCGATAACGCCGCGATGCAGCTGGTGCGCGCGCCCGGCAATTTCGACGTGATCGTGACCGGCAACCTGTTCGGCGATATCCTGTCCGATCAGGCCAGCATGTGCGTAGGCTCGATCGGACTGCTCGC
>JAKOWQ010000316.1 GCA_029781465.1 Pseudomonadota bacterium | reverse complement strand
CGGTCTTGCCGCGCGCGATCCGCGCGTGACCGGATGGGCCACGGGCGCCGCGCTGGCGCTTGGCATGTCGATCAGTCTCGAGATCCTGCCGCTGGCCGCGCTGTTCGGCGCTGTCCTGGCGCTGCGCTGGCTGAGGGACCCGCGCCGCGGTGCGGGACTGGTCCATTTTCTTTTCGCGCTGGCGCTGGTCAGCGCGGCAAGCTTTCTTGCCACCCACGGCCTTGTTGACCTTGCCCAGCATTGCGATGCCGTTTCGCCGGCCTACCTTTCGGCGCTGGCGGTTGTTGCGCTTGGAACTTGGCTGCTCGCCAAAGTTTCACCGGCCAACCGCTATGCGATCGCCGCCGGGCTGGGCGCCGCCGGCCTTGCTGGACTCGCCGTGCTGCTGTGGCTGGCGCCTGCCTGCAGGGCCGGGCCCTTCGCCACGCTTGATCCTCTGGTGCACAGCTTCTGGTACGACAATGTCCATGAAGGCATGCCGGTGTGGCTGCAAAAGCCGCCGGTTCTGGCGCAGATGGTGGTCCCGCCGCTGCTCGGGCTGATCGGCGCGGCCATGCTGAGGCTGCGTTCACGCGAGTGGCTGCGGCAATTCTGGCTTGAATATGCGCTGGTCTTGGCGGGAAGCCTTATGCTGGCGGTGCTGGTGGCGCGCGCTTCGGCTTTCGCCTGTGCCTTTGCCGCGGTGCCGCTGGGCTGGCTGCTGCGCGAATGGTATCGCAAGGCGCAGCGCCTGCGCAGTCCGCTGGCGCGGGTCGGCGCGGTCGCGGCGATGGTGCTGGCGGTGATGCCGGGGCTGCCGATGCTTCTGCTTGGCGGACTGCTGGCCGGAGAGGTGCAGGCCGGCAAGCCCGCGCCGCCGCAATTGGCCTGCGACATCGCCGGTGCCGCGCCCGCGCTCAACCGCTATCCCGCCGCGACGATATTCGCGCCGATCGACATTGGCCCCGTGCTGATCGCCCAGACCCATCACCGGGTGGTTGCCACCGCGCACCACCGCGCCCCGCAGGCGCTGCACGATGTAATTGCGGCCTTCATTGTCGAACCCGAGGCTGCGCGGACCTACGTCGAAGGGCACGGTGCCCGCTTCGTACTGATCTGCCCCGGACTGATCGAGGTTGGCAATTATAGTCAGGCCGCGCCGCATGGCCTGATGGCCCGCTTGACCGAAAACCAGGCGCCTACCTGGCTGCGCCCGGTCGCGCTGCCCGGCAATTCGGGGCTGATGCTGTGGGAAGTCGCGCCAGCTCAGCCCGGCACGAAGGCCAGCGCCAGTCCGTTCATGCAATAGCGCAGCCCGGTGGGCTTGGGCCCGTCGCGGAACACGTGGCCAAGATGCCCGCCGCAGCGGGTGCAATGCACCTCGGTGCGGGGATAGCCGGTCTCGAAATCGGTAGAGGTGGCCACGGCGCCGGGCAATGGCTTCCAGAAGCTCGGCCAGCCGGTGCCGCTGTCATATTTGGTTTCCGATGCGAACAGCCGGTTGCCATCGGCGGCGCAAGTGAAGGTGCCCTTGCGGTGTTCGTTCAGCAGCGGCGAGGAAAAGGGCCGCTCGGTGCCCTTTTCGCGCAGGATGTGAAACGCCGCCGGGCCCAGCCGCTTGCGCCACTCGGCCTCGCTGAAACTCACCGGATAGGAATGGGCCTCGGCCGTGCCGCTGCCGCATGCGGCCAGCGCACCCATCGCCGCACCGGCACCCAGCCAGCGCAGCAGGCCGCGGCGGTCGAGCGAATAGTCAGCTTTCATCGGCACTCTCCCGGCAAGACGGCAAAGGCGGATCCCCGCGGACCCGCCTTGCCTATTCGGACGGGTTGTCCGCCTGGTTACTAGAACTTGCTGAGCGTCACTTCCATCTTGCGGAAGCCGTGGACGAAATTCGCCCGCACCCGCTCAACCGCGCCGGTGACGTTTACCCGCATCCGCCGGGCGTGCATTTCCTCCATCAGGATCTTGAGCTGCAGTTCGGCGAGGCGCGCCCCAACGCAGCGGTGGATGCCGTAGCCAAAGGAAAGGTGCCGCCGGGCGTTCTCACGGGTGACGATCAGCTTGTCGGCATCCTCGAACACCTCTTCGTCACGGTTGGCCGAGATGTACCACAGGATCAGCTTGTCGCCCTTCCTGATCTGGTTGCCGAACAGGTCAGCATCGGCGGTTGCGGTGCGGCGCATATGGGCCAGCGGGGTCTGGTAACGAATGCATTCCTGCACCGTGTTGGGGATCACCGAGGCATCGCCCTCGAAAACCGCGCGCTGATCGGGGAACTTGTCGAGCGCGTGGACGATGCCCGACATGGTGTTGCGCGTGGTATCGTTGCCACCCACGATCAGCAGGATCAGGTTGCCCATGAATTCCTGCGGGCTCATCTGGTTCATGGCATCGGAATGGATCATCATCGAGATCAGGTCGCGGCTGGGTGCGGCCCCCATCCGCTGCATCCACAGCGTCTGGAAATAACGCGCCATTTCGCCAAGGATTTCCCAGCGGGTTTCGTTGAGTTCGCGCGCGAAGCCCAGCTCGACGTCGCCGGCCCAGTCCGACCAGAAGGTCAGCAGACGGCGGTCTTCCCAGGGGAAACCGAACAGGATCGCCAGCATGCCCGTGGTCAGTTCGATCGACACCTTGTCCACCCAGTCGAACTGCTCGCCCCAGGGCAGTGCATCAAGCGTGGCGGCGGTGCGCATCCGCACCTCGGCGGCCATCTTTTCGATCTCGGCCGGGGTAAAGGCCGGGGCGACGGTGCGGCGCTGGCCGGTGTGCTCGGGCCGGTCCATGGCGATGAACATCGGCAGGCGGCGCTCGGCAATCTGTTCCGGCGTCACATCGGCCGGCGGCTCGGTGATCGTGATTCCGCCATGTTCCCACGACGACGAGAACAGCTCGGGCAGCGCCTCGACATGCTGGATCGTCTTGACCGTGGTCACGTTCCAGTATGGCCCATAGGGCGAATCCTTGACGAAATTGACCGGTGCCTTGGCACGCATTTCGGCAAAGATCGGCTGCCAGCGGTCTTCAACGTAGATGTCCGAGCGCGAGACGTCCCACGGTTCGCTGTGGGTCGGCATCTCGTGCCGGTGGGTCTTGAGCCATTCCTCGAACGCTTCGTTCGCGGTGGGGGAACTGCGATAGGTGAACGGCTGATCGGCAATCGGCTGGGTGGCCATGGTGTTCTCTCCGGCGCGGACTCTGAAGGCGGTGCGTTGCGCTTTAGGACTTATCCGGCCGAACTTACCGAAATGTCAATAGCACCTCGGCGGAGTGCGGCGCGCACAAGTCAGGCCGAGGCCCGCCGCAGCCAGCCGCGTTTCGCTCCGCCGCGCGCAGGGCCGCTCTTCATCACCCGCGTCTTGAACAGCGCAGCCCCGGCCCGCACCAGCACGGCCACGCAGACCAGCTGCCAGCCGATCGCCAGCAGGTGCGGGGTCAGCGCGGCACTCTGCGCCGCGCGCGCCAGCATGGCGAAGGGTGAGGAAAACGGCACCACCATCGCCGCGGTTTCCACCCAGGTGCCCGGCTGGGCCATGGCATAGGAGGCGAAGAAGAAGTTGAGCAGCTGGAGCATGGTAACCGGCATCGAAAGCGTCTGCACTTCGCGCACGGTGCTGGCCATCGAGCCGATTGCCAGGAAGATCGAGCCGAGCAGCAGGTAGCCCATCGAGAAATAGATCACGCCCAGTCCGAAGAAGGCAGGCCAGCCGACCGCCGGGGCGGGATAGTCGGCCAGGCTGTGTCCGGCGGTCAGCCACACCGCGCTGCCCATCAGCCCCCAGACCGAAATGCCTACCCAGCTGACCGCCAGCATGGCGAACAGCTTGCCCAGGAACACCGCGTCCATCGGGATCGCGGCGGCCAGCACCTCGATGATCTTGTTGCTCTTTTCCTCGACTAGGTTGGACAGCACCATGCCTGCGAGCAGCATGGTCAGCAGGAACAGCACCGTCTGCCCGAGCTGAGCGGTAACCACGCGGCTGTGGGTGCGGTCGGCCGCGGTGCTGGCGGCGATCCCGGCCAGGGTAACCTCGGGATAGGCTGACGGCGCTGAATTGCGCGCCTCGGCGGCGAGCAGCGCCACCCGGCCCTGCCATCCGGCGATGCGTTCTTCGGGGCCGGTCAGAACCGGATGATCGGGGGTGCCGGTAACGATCGCGGCCAGATTGGCGCGATCGGCCTTCATCGCCTGGGCGGCGTCGAACGGTTCGCCGGGTTTCAGCTCCTGCACCACCACCAGCACCGGCAAGCTGGCGCCAAGCTGCGGGGAGAGGCGTTGGTGCGCCGCCTTCATCGCCGCGACATCGCGGGCGGACATGGCAATGCCCAGTTCGGGCCGGTCGGTGCTGTCCTGCACTTTCTGGCCGATTCCGCCCGCCAGGCCTCCGACCAGGATCGGAAACAGCGGGCCAAGCAGGAAGAAGAAGAAGCTGCGCGAAAACAGGATCGCGGTGAAATCGCGCCGGGCGATGATGAAGGCGGCGGCCAGGGTGGAAAGCCGGCCGGAACGGGCGGGCTGGGTCATCGGCGGGCCTCCTCGTCGGGGGATTGCTCAAGCGCGCGGGCGGCGGCTTCGCCGGCGATGGCGACAAAGGCATCGTGCAGCCCGGCGCGCTCGATCGACAGCGAAAGGATCCCCGCTTCGCCTTCGATCAGCGCTCGCAGCAACGGCTCGACTCCGCTTTCGGGGAGCGAGAAGAACCAGAACGCGCCCTCGCGGCGGGCATCGGCGGGCAAGGCCTGGCGCCACGGGCCGTCGCCGGCGCGGGTTTCGAGCCGCACTTGCGGGCGGATCCGGTCGCGCGCCACGTCAACCGGCCCGGCGAAGGGTACCTTGCCCCCGGCGATGATCGCCACCTCGTCGCACAGCCGTTCGGCGTGGGCGATGACGTGGGTGGAAAAGATCACCGTGGTGCCCTTGGCCGCGAGCGCGCGGATCATCCTCTCGAGCTTGCCCTGGTTGAGCGCGTCGAGGCCGGAAAAGGGTTCGTCGAACACCACCAGCCGGGGTTCGTGGACCAGTGTGCCGAGCAATTGCACCTGCTGCGCCATGCCTTTGGAAAGCTGGCGGATCTGCCGATCGGTGGCATAGCCCAGGCCATGCTCCTCGAGCAGCGCACGGCCGCGTTCGCGCCCTTCCCCCAGCGGCAGACCCCGCAATGCGCCCAGAAAGGCGATCGCCTCATAAGCCTTCATCGAAGGGTAGAGACCGCGCTCCTCCGGCAGATAGCCGATCGCGTGGGCCACCTCGTGCGGGCGGTCATGGCCCAGAATGCGGCGCACCCCGGCGTCGGGGTCTATGATACCCAGCAGCATCCTGAGCGTGGTGGTCTTGCCCGCACCGTTGGGGCCGAGAATGCCGTAGATCGCGCCTTCGGGGACCATCAGATCGACTCCGTCGACGGCGGTAAAGCCATCAAAACGCTTGACGATTCCGCGTGCCTCGATCGCCAAGGGCCGGCCTGTTTCAACGGCCGCGTTGCTCCCCATCTGCCATTCCCCTAGCTTCATGGTTTGCGGCGATAATGCCGCGGGCGTGAACGGGAGCAACAGGAAGTTTGGTTAACGCAGCCGAAACCGCGAATATCAAGCAAGCCCTTGCCGCAAAAGCGAAAGAGCTGGGCTTTGCCGCCTGCGGAATTGCTCCGGTGGGCGAGGACCCGCTGGCTGCGCGGCGGCTTGAACAATGGCTTAAAGCGGGCAGCCACGGCGAAATGGCCTGGATGGCCAATCGTTTGCACCATCGCCGCAGCCCCCGGGGGCTGTGGGCCGAGGCCCGCAGCGTGATCGCGCTGGGGATGAGCTACGCCCCGCCGAGCGGCGCAGAGGTGGCGCACAAGGCGGCTGAACGCGGGCAGATCTCGGTCTATGCCCAGGGCCGCGACTATCACGACACGGTCAAGAAGGCGCTCAAGGCACTGGCCCGCTGGCTGATCGAGGAAAGCGCCCGGCGCGGGCTGGGCGATGCGGGGGTCAAGGTCTTCGTCGATACCGCCCCGGTGATGGAAAAGCCGCTGGGGCAGGCCGCCGGGCTGGGCTGGCAGGGCAAGCACACCAACCTGGTTTCGCGCGGGCACGGCTCGTGGCTGTTCCTCGGCGCGATCTACACCACCCTGGCGCTTGAACCCGATGCGGCCGGCAAGGACCGTTGCGGTTCCTGCAACGCCTGCCAGACCGCCTGCCCGACCCAGGCCTTTCCCGCGCCCTACCGGCTCGATGCGCGGCGCTGCATTTCCTATCTGACGATCGAGCTCAAGGGCGCGGTGCCGCAGGAATTGCGCAAGGCGCTGGGCAACCGGATCTACGGCTGCGACGATTGCCTGGCGGTGTGCCCGTGGAACAAGTTCGCCGATGCCGCGGCGGCCAACCGCGCCTTCCTGCCCCGCGCCGAGCTGGTCGCGCCCCGGCTGGCAGAATTGCTCGCGCTCGACCATGCGGGCTTCCGGCGGCTGTTTTCCGGTTCGCCGATCAAGCGCATCGGGCGCGACCGGATGGTGCGCAATTGCCTTTACGCCGCCGGCAACAGCGGCGATGCCAGCCTGATCCCGGCAGTGCGCGCGCTGCTGGCCGATCCCGACCCGGTGGTGGCCGAAGCCGCCACCTGGGCCATCGACCAGCTAGCGCCCTAGAAGGTTGCGCGCCTGGCTGGCGAGCTGGGCGAGCATCGCCGGGGCGACCGGCATCGCGCCCTGCGCGCGGGCGACCGTGGCGCGGAACTGGGCGATCGTGGGTCCATGCCCGCCGGTCCAGGTTTCGACCGCCTTTTCCGGTTCGCCCCTGGCCCCCATCGCGCGGCGCAGGAAATCGAGCCGCATGTGCTGGAAATCGCGCGCAAGGCCGTTGACCAGCAACCGCTCCCACGGATCGGACGGATTCATCCGCGCCGCGGTCATCTGCGCCCAGTCGAGCCCCAGCGCGGTGCCGAGCGCGGTAAAGGCGCGGGTGATCTCCAGCGGCGAGCGTTTGCTC
>JAKOWQ010000308.1 GCA_029781465.1 Pseudomonadota bacterium | reverse complement strand
GGCTCAACCCCCTGTTCGCCTCTGCCGACAGCCTGAAGGGCGTCGGGCCGGGGCTGGCGCGCCCGCTTGAGAAGCTGGGGCTGAGCCGGGTAAAGGACTTCATCTATCATCTGCCCGACCGCTTTGTGGAACGCCGCGCTGTCGCCGATCTCGATGAGGCGAGCGTGGGCGAGAATATCGTCGTCGCGCTCACCCCGCTGGAATACCGCAGCTCGGCCGGGCGCGGACCGCTTCGGGTGATGGCCAGCGATGGCGCGGGCAACGTCTGCGCGATCACCTATTTCGGGCGCAACGGCGGCTGGGCGAAAAAGCAGCTGCCGCTGGGTGAGAAGCGCTGGATCGCGGGCCGGCTCGATCAGTTCGGACAGATGCTCCAGATCGTTCACCCCGATCATGTCAGCGAAGCAGGAGATACCGCGCTGGGCCAGCTGGTCGAGCCGGTCTATCCCTTGTCCGAGGGGCTGACCCAGGGGCGGATCGCGGCGCTGGCGCAGCTGGCGCTGGCGCAGGCCGAGCCCTTGCCCGAGTGGATCGAGCCGGGTCTGTTGGACAAGATGCAGTGGCCCGCCTGGCGCGATGCGCTGGTGCTGGCGCACCGCGGAGAACACGCCGCCGCGCGCGACCGGCTGGCCTATGACGAACTGCTCGCCAATGCCCTGGCGCTGCTGCTGGTCAAGCAATCGAACCGCAGCCGGGTGGGGACGCCCCTGCACGGCGACGGGCGACTGCGCGGCAAGCTGAGCCTGCCCTTCGCGCTGACCGGCGCCCAGCGCCGCGCGATCGGTGAGATCGAGGGCGATCTGGCCCAGTCCGCGCCGATGCTGCGCCTGCTCCAGGGCGATGTCGGCTCGGGCAAGACCGTGGTTGCGCTCGAGGCGATGCTGCTGGCGGTTGAGGCCGGAGCCCAGGCCGCGCTGCTCGCGCCGACCGAAATCCTTGCCCGCCAGCATCACGAAACCCTGACCCGCATGGCCGCCGGCACGGGCGTGACCATCGCCCTGTTCACCGGGCGCGACAAGGGCAAGGCGCGCGAATCGATCCTGATGGGGCTGCTCGATGGGTCGATCGACATGGTTGTGGGCACCCATGCGATCTTTCAGGACACGGTGACCTACCGCAACCTGGCGCTGGTGGTGATCGACGAGCAGCACCGCTTCGGGGTCGGCCAGCGGCTGATGCTGACCCAGAAGGGCAAGCGCATCCCGCATTGCCTGGCGATGACCGCCACTCCGATTCCGCGCACCCTGACCCTGGCGCAATACGGCGAGATGGACGTCAGCCGGCTCGACGAGATGCCCCCCGGGCGCCAGCCGATCGACACCCGCGTGGTCGCGATCGAGCGACTGGGCGATGTGGTGGGCGCACTCGCCCGGCACCTCGAAAGCGGGAGCCAGGCCTATTGGGTCTGCCCGATGGTGCGCGAGAACGAGAGCGCCGATCTGGCCGCCGCCGAGGCCCGCTTTGCCGAACTCAAGACCCGCTTTGGTGAGGCGGTGGTGCTGGTCCACGGCCAGCTTCGCCCCGAAGCCAAGGATGCGGCGATGGAACGGTTCGTGCGCGGCGAGGCGCGGCTGCTGGTTGCGACCACGGTGATCGAGGTTGGGGTCGATGTGCCCAGTGCCACGCTGATGGTGATCGAACAGGCCGAACGCTTTGGCCTGGCCCAGCTCCACCAGCTGCGCGGACGGGTGGGGCGCGGGGCGGACAAGAGCACCTGCCTGCTGCTGCGCGGCGAAGGGCTCTCCGAAACCGCCCGGCGGCGGCTGGCGCTGATGCGCGAAACCCAGGACGGGTTCCGCATCGCCGAGGAGGATCTGGAACTGCGCGGCGGGGGCGAACTGCTCGGCACGCGCCAATCGGGCGACAGCGCCTTTCGCGTCGCTGGTCTGGAGCAGATCCAGCGCCTCTTGCCGATTGCCCACCAGGACGCCCACCTGCTGATCGAGCGTGACGGCGGCCTGACCGGCGAACGCGGCGAAGCGGCGCGGCTGTTGCTCTACCTGTTCGAGCGCGATTGGGGCGTGCAGCTGCTGAGGGGAGGTTAGCCCTCATCCTTGTAGGCGAACAGGAGCCGCCCGGTGCCCAGCCGTGCCAGCAGCGGTTCGATGTCGGTTCGCGAAACCGCGAAGCAGCCCTGGCTGCGCCCGACCCGGCCCTGCATCAGCGCCATCGGTTCGCTGACATAGTCGGCGCCGTGGATCACGATCGCCCGGTAGAGCGCGGCGCTGTTTTGCGGCTCAAGCCCGATCAGCTTTCGCGAACGCCCGTGCTTGCCGTAATAGGTGTCGCCAGTGACGAAAGCCCCCAGCGACGAGGCGTTCGAGCCGGGTCGGTTGGAAAAACGTTCGGCATAGCCGCTGTTGGCGGGGTCCGATCCGCGCCCGTGCGAGACCAGCAGGCTGGAAATCACTTTCCCGCCCTCAAGATCGACCAGTTGAAAGCGCGGCACCCGCGAATGGGCGGAGAAATTGACGATCCCGATCGTATCGCGATGCACGATCGCGCCGCGATGGGCATTGAGGGCGGCCATGGCCTGGGGAAGCAGGGCAGGGGTTTCGCCGCACAAAGGTGCTGCAAATGCGCGTGGTGCAGCCAGCCCGGCTCCGCCGACGGCCAGCGCGCCAAGGAAATGGCGCCGGTTGAATTTCATCAATGCGTATCCCGAAAGCTCGTTTTAGCGTTATCTGGAAATGGCCAGGATCGAATGCAATCCCCGCTGCTGGAGGACAGGATGAAGCGTTGCCTGCTTGCGTTGTGCGTGCTGCTGATCGGAGCGGGTGAGCCTGCTGCGCCGCAATGGAGCGTGGCCGCGCTCGGCGAACTGCGAACCGCGCTGGCGGGCATGCCCGGCGCGGGCCTGCCCACGCCGGATACCGCGGAACTCGATGCCGCCTGGCGGGCAAGCGATCCCCTGCGGGTCGATCGCGCGGCAACCCGGCTGGCGCTGAAGGTGGCGCGGCTTGAACTGCTGGGTAGCGCGACGGATTCGGCGCGCAAGGGCTGGAAGATTGCCGATACCGACGCGGCGCGCGATCTCGATGCGGAGCTGGCACAGGCTGTGACGGGGAACCGGCTGGGCGCCTGGCTCGCGGGGCTGGCCCCACGCCATCCCGACTATGCGCTGCTGCGCGCTGCCTATGCCGCCGAAGCCGATCCCGTGCGCCGCGCCGCCTTGGCTCGCAACATGGAGCGCTGGCGTTGGTTGCCGCGGGATCCGGGCGACGATTTCCTGCTGGTCAACGCGGCGGGGTATGAAGTCTCGCGCTGGACCGTGGGCAAGCGCGCGGGTACCTGGCGCGTGATCGTCGGCAAGACCAGAAGCCCGACCCCGGTATTTTCCGCCACCGTTACCGGGGTGACGATCAATCCGTGGTGGGAAGTGCCGTCCAGTATCGTGCGCGAAAGCGTTGGTGCGCTGATTCGGCGCAACCCGGCGCTGGCGCGTTCGCGCGGCTATGTCTGGAGCGGAGGCAAGGTTCGCCAGAAGCCCGGCGAGGGCAATGCGCTGGGGCGGATGAAGCTGGTCATGCCCAATCCCTACAGCGTCTACCTCCACGACACCCCCAACCGCGACCTGTTTGCCGAGGAGCGGCGCGCCTTCAGCCACGGCTGCGTGCGCGTGGGCGATGCGCTCGATTTCGCCGCCGCGCTGCTGGCCCCGGCACGATCGCGCGCCGATGTGGATGGCCTGGTTGCTGCGGGCGAGACGGTGACGCTCGATCTGCCGCGTCCGTTGCCCGTCTATGTCGCCTATTTCACCGTGGCGAGCGACGCCGACGGCCGTCTGGTCTATTTCGACGATGTCTATGGCCGCGATGCCCGGGTAAAACTTGCCTCGTGGGCAGGGGAGACTTGCGAGGTTTAGCCGAGGCAAGGGCAGTCGGAACCGGCGGGGTTGGTCGGGAGGGTGCCCCTCGCTTGCGCTCGGGATTTTTTGGATGACCGTCCCCCGGACGGTCATTGAATCCAAAAAACTGGTCGGGATGACAGGATTCCAGCAAACCATTGGATTTCCCTCATAAAATAAGGCATAATCACCTACACAGCACCTGCACAGCTATGGAATTGCGCGCGCTCTCGCTCCAAAACTGCACAGTTTCTGCACAGTGGAGTTTGGTTATGGCGTTCATCATAGACAAGGAGGTTCTGAAAACCGGCCTGATCATTTTCAGGCGCGGCGATGTCGAACACCGCAATTTTTATTGCCGCATCAAGCTCCCCAAAGAGGACCGCTATAAAACGATTTCACTGCACACGGCGGACCGGGAGTCGGCTCGTGATCGCGCGTTCGATCAGGATGCCGACATCCGGTTTCGGGTGAAGCATGATGTTGCCGTTTTCAATCGCCCGTTCCGGCAAGTGGCGGCTGAGTATCTCCAGACGCAGCAGCGTCGTGCCGATACAGGTGAGGTTTCCCATGACCGGGTAAAAAATCTCCGAAACGCCTTCAAGAAGGCGCTCGAAGATTATGTCGGCAGCACGCAGATTCACCTGATCGGTCAGGACAGTTGGGCGGCCTATCCGACTTGGCGGCGGGAAAATGGCAAAGGGCGGTTCCGCGAGCATATCAGCGATTCCACAATTCAGTTCGAGATGGGCGCGCTGAACGCGGTGATGAACTTTGCCATCACCAAGCGGCTTGTCCCTGCCAGCCACCGTTTTGAAGGCAGACCCAAACTCAAAACCATGCGCCGCGATGAGTTCACCATTGAAGAATATCGCAAGCTGCACAGTGTCGGGCGTAAGTGGATCAGGGCGGCGACCTCGCCCCAAGGCACTTGGTATCGGACCATGTGCTACAATTTCATGCTCATCATGTGCAACACGGGGATGCGCCCGCCCGAGGCGAAGAATTTGCGCTGGCGCGACATCACGCTCGCCAAGGATCGTGATGGGCGCGAGATTGTCGTTATGTTCGTCCAGGGCAAAGGAAAATCACGCAAGCTCGTGGCTCCCAAGAGTGTTGGCGAATATCTTGATCGTGTGCGTGAGCTGTCCAAGGCCACCGCACCCGATGATGCTGTGTTCACGATCATCAACGGCAAGCCCGCCAAATATCTCTATAGCGACACAGTGCAGGCTTTGCTC
>JAKOWQ010000303.1 GCA_029781465.1 Pseudomonadota bacterium | reverse complement strand
GCAGAGTCGTCACCCATGAAGATCAAGCGTTTGCATGCCCTGGCCGGAGCCGGTCTGGCCACGATTTCAACCTCTGCCTGGGCCTGCACCGATTTCGGCTGTTCGCCCAGCTGGACTCTTTCTTCAGCCGGGCCGGGTTGCGCCAGCCTGGCGGTGCTCGCCCCCGGGAATGACAGCCGCGTCAACCTGTTGCTGATGCTGCGCGCCAAGGCCGGACTGAATATGCCTGCCGGCGCCTATCCGCAGCACGACTACGATACCCAGGGCTTTGGCCATACCTTCATCGATTGGGGGCTGCTCAAGGACGGCCTGTTTCCGCAGCCCGCCGAGGCGGACTATGATCCCGACGCGCCGGTGCCGCCGAGCGGGGCGACCCTGGCCTTCCTTGCCGCGCTCGATCAGGCCAAGAACCTGCCCGCAGCCGAGCGTCAGGCATTGGGCGATCTGCGCAAGGCGCTCGACGGCTATGACCACGGGCTGAGCGAATGGCAGAACAGGAAGCGGTGGGCCGACGAAGGTGCGGCCTATGCCGCCGCGCGAGAAGCGGCCGAAGCTGGCGCAGCTGCCGCAGCAGCCGCCGCAGCCGCCGGGTCAGAGAGTCCTGCCAGCGATCCCTCCTATGCCGAGGCAACTGCCTCTGCCACTCTGGAAGCGACCGGTCCGGAGCCAGTCAAGCCCGGCTTCGACATTCCTGTCACCAGCGCCACCGGCAAGGCCTATCTCGCCTACCTGAAGGCCGCCGATGCCTTCAATGCCGAAAAGTGGGACGAAGCGCGCACCGGTTTCGCCGCGCTGGGCAAGGCTCCCGATCCCTGGCTGCGCGAGGTTTCGACCTATTTGATCGGACGCACCCTGCTGCGCCAGGCGCTGGCCGAAACCTATGACGCCGACGGCTGGGGCGAACAGCTGGGCAAGATCGACAAATCGCGGGTCGAAGCGGGGGAGACGGCGCTGACGGCCTATCTCAAGGCCTTCCCGCAGGGCGCCTACGCGGCTTCCGCGCGGGGGCTGCAGCGCCGCGCGCTGTGGCTCAAGGGTGACCGGGATGGGCTGGCTCGGTCCTATGCCGCCTTGCTTGGCGCCACCGACGCGGCCAGCGAGGACGCTGTTGCACTGGTCGAGGAGATCGACAACAAGCTGCTGTTCTATCCGGGCCGCGATCCCGCCGCGCAGGGGCCGCTGCTGCTGGCTACGCTCGATCTGGTGCGGATGCGCAACTGGACCGAGACGGAGTACAACTATGACGAGGACACCGGCAAGGCCACCGAGAAGCCGGTCAAGGTAGAGGCCAGGATCACCCAGGCCGAAATCGATGCCCAGGCTTCGGCCTTTGCCGCCGAGCCCGGGCTGTATGGCCTGATCCAGGCGAGCTATGCCTACTATGTGGCACAGGATTACCGCAAGGTGCTGAGCCTGATCCCCGACGACGCGCGGCGCAGCGCCTATGATACCGTGGCGCTCAGCCGCCAGGTGCTGCGTGGCAATGCCCTGGCCGCGCTGGGGGATCGCAACGAGGAAGGCTTCTGGCGCGAACTGCTGGGCGGGGCCACCGACAAATGGCAACGCGCCTCGGTCGAGTTGGGCCTGGCGATGGCGATGGAACGCAAGGGCAAGGTGGCCGAGGCGCTGGGCCGGGCCTCGCCGCTTGAGGACGTGATGGTGCGCAAGGTGCTGCTGACCCATTCGGCCGGGCCGGAGGCATTGCGCGATGTCGCGACCAACTCCGCGCGCCCGCTTGAGGAACGCGATGCGGCGCTGTTCACCCTGCTCTACAAGCAGCTGACCCGGGGCGACTATGCCGGCTTCGTTGCCAATCGCGCGCTGGTGCGCAAGGATGCCGATACCGAATCCGGGCTGTGGGGCTTCATCGATCAGGAGCAGATTCCGCTTGGGCTGTTCAGCAAGGGACGCTGGTCTGACGGCTATGCCTGCCCCGAAATTACCCAGACCGCGCGCAAGCTTGCCGCCGCACCGCAAGACCCCTCGGCCCGGCTGTGTCTGGGGGATTTCCTGCGGCTCAACGGCTTCGACGGCTTTGCCGCGCTCGATGATGATCCGGGCAAGGGCGAGCTCGGCGGGATGGCGCGCGATTTCAAGGGCAAGCCGCTGGCGCGTGGAACGATCTATGAGGGGCTGATCGCCAACAAGGCTGCCCCGGCCAACGAACGCGCCTATGCGCTCTACCGCATGGTGCGCTGCTATGCCCCCTCGGGCAGCAACGGCTGCGGCGGCAACGATGTCGAGGTTGCGCAGCGCAAGGCCTGGTTCCAGCAGCTCAAGCGCGAATATCCCAAGAGCGTCTGGGCACGGAAGCTGGAATACTATTGGTAGGGCGGGGGATCGTTGCGGCGCTGCTCGGCGCGCTGCTTGTTTCGGCTTGCGGTGACAAGGAAGCCGGGCGGGTCGATCCCGCGGACCATGCGGCGTTCTACCTGTGGGCCGGGGTCAGGCCGGGGCCGGAGGTCGCCAGGGCGAGCGAGCTCTACATCCTCGATGGCGAGGTGCGCCGGGACCGGAACGAGCTGGTCGCGCTCCACCCGCAGGCGCCGCGCCTTGCGGACAAACGCCTGTGGCTGGTGGTGCGCACCCAGACGCTTGATTGGAACCCGGCGGTGCGCGGCGCGATCCTGCGCGATCTCGAGCGCTGGGCCACGGCCAGCCCCGGTCTGCAAGGGCTGCAGGTCGATTTCGATGCCGCGACCGCGCATCTCGATGACTATGCGGCGTTTCTCAGGGAATTGCGGGCAGCCCTTCCGCCGCGCTACCGCCTCTCGATCACCGGATTGATGGATTGGAGCGCCAATGCCGATCCGGCCATGCTGGCGACGCTCAAGGGCACGGTCGATGAGGTGGTGGTGCAAAGCTACCAGGGGCGCACCGCGATCCCGGGCTATGAGCGCTATCTTGAACGCCTCGCCCGTGTGCCGGTGGCGCACAAGGTCGCGCTGGTCGAAGGTGGCGCGTGGCGGGAGCCAGCCGCGCTCCGTTCCGATCCGCTTTTCCGCGGTTATGTGGTGTTCCTCCTGAACCCGCGTTAGGCGGCGACGAGCGGCATCATCAGATCTTCGGGGCCTGCCACCAGGATGCGGTTGCGGCCCTGCTGCTTCGCACGGTAGAGCGCGGCGTCGGCGGCCCTCAGTGCGGCGCGGCGATCGGGGAAGGCAAAGGCATCGGCCACGCCGCCCGAGAAGGTGATCTGGCCAAAGGGCACGTCGGTCGCGCGGTTGACCAGCCTGCGTTCGGCGAGCTGCTCGCGCAGCTGGTCGAGCCGGGTGCGTGCTTCCTCTACCGGCATGTCGCGCAGCAGAACGACGAATTCCTCACCGCCGTGGCGCGAAACGTGGCAGCGATCGTTAGAGACACGCGACAGGCATTCGGCCACGACCTTGAGCACCCGGTCGCCGGCATCGTGGCCGTGGCTGTCGTTGATGCGCTTGAAATTATCGATATCGCAGAAGGCGACGCACAACTGCTCTGCTGCGGCGCGGGCCTGGCGGTATTCCTCTTCGTAGCGAGCCTCGAACGCGCGGCGGTTGGGCAGTCCGGTCAGCGCATCTTCTTCGGCGGTGCGGCGCGCTTCCTCGAGCCTGCGTTTGAGGCTGCGAGTCTGGGCCTCGCTGCGCTGCATCTGCTTTTCGATCTCGCGGGTGCGTTTGAGCATCACCTTGGCGATTGTCGCCAACTCGGAGATTACTTCGCCGGCCAGATTGACCTGCTCGAGCTCGCTGACGTGCTCCTCCAGCGCCGAGTGGTAATCGCTGGTTGCCTTGTGCGCATCCTGACTGGTGCGGCCGAATTCGTCGATGCTGGTCTCGAGGCGTTCCATCAGCTGCGAAAGCTGGGCCAGATCGTCGTCCTGGCCGTGGCGCGCCGCGATCTCGTCCAGCCATTCGGCGGTGACCGGCTTGCGGGCCTGCACCTGGCGGTCGATCTGGCGGGCGAGCTTGGGATCCTCGCCCGAGAGGTAACCGTGCGCGATCGCCAGCGATTGCCCGTTGAGCTCGAGCTGATGGGTGGCAAGGAAGGTGCCGATTTCCTCAAGCTGGCGCCGCCGCGCGGTATCGCGCCGGTCGGTCCGGGGTGGTTCCGCTGCTGCCTCGGGGAGAGGGATGGCCTCGGCCCCGGTGCGATTGCCCAGGCCAAGCCAGCCGAGCAGGCCGCTGCGGTTGCGGCCGAGTGAGGGATCATGCGCAGTCATGCCATGGTTAACGGCAGGCTGATGCGGAGGTTAAGCCTCGGGCGGAGAAATTCCGTTCAGCGTACCCGCGGGCCGCCGAAAGGCAGCGGCGGGGGAGGGCGCCGATGGCCACGCGGAAGCTGCGCCTGATAGGCACGCCCGCAATGTTCGACGCAATAGGGGAAGCCGGGGTTCACCTTCTCGCCGCAGAAATGGAAATCGGGCTCACCCGGATGGCCCATCGGCCAGCGGCAGATCCGGTCATTGAGATCGAGCAGGCTGGTCTTGTCCGCCACTTCGGCGCTGGGCTTGGCAGGAACCAGACGGCGCGGCGGGGCCGGCGGAATCGGGGCCTGCTGATCGCCCGGGCCCTGACGCAGGAAGCCGCCCGGGCCGACCGAAACGATCCGCGGCTGGGCCGCGCGCGGGGCGGGATCGGCCTTGGGCGCCTTGGCGGGAGCAGGGGCGGGAGCCTCCTTCTCGTTGGGCTTGACCGGGGAGGGCCGTGCCTTGAGGCCGAGGCGGTGGGCCTTGCCGATCACGGCATTGCGGCTCACCCCGCCAAGCTCGTCGGCGATCTGGCTGGCGGTCGCGCCGCCTTCCCACATCTTGGTCAGCTTTTCGATCCGTTCGTCGGTCCAGCTCATCGCCTGTCCACTTTCATTCCTTGGCCGGCGCGCCGCTCCGGCTTGCCACGCACGCGGCAAGCCGATAGTCGCTGCACCATGGCCGATCAACCTCAAACGCTCTCCGATGCCGCTGCCGCCCGCCCGCCGCTTGGTGGTTTGGGGCAAGGCAGTTTTCCGGCCCGGGGAGTGCCCCTGATCCACCGGATCAACCGGCTGGGGCTATGGACCCTCTATATGAAGGAGGTGCGCCGGTTCTTCAAGGTCCAGACCCAGACCATCTGGGCCCCGGCGATGACCACGCTGCTCTATCTGATGATCTTCACCGTCGCAATGGGGCGCGGCGGGCGCGAGGTGCTGGGCGTGCCCTTTGCCACTTTCGTTGCGCCGGGGCTGATCGTGATGGGGATGATGGGCAACGCCTTCGCCAACACCAGCTTCAACTTCCTGGCCGGCAAGATCCAGGGGACGATTGTCGACTATCTGATGCCCCCGCTCTCCAATGGCGAGCTGATCCTGGGGCTGATCGGTGCGGCAGTAACCCGCGCGGTGCTGGTGGGCCTGGCGATCAGCGCGGCGATGCTGCTGTGGCCGGGGGTGAGCCTGGCGGTGGCGCATCCCTGGGCGGTGCTGTGGTTCGGGCTGATGGGATCGGTGATGCTGGCGATCGTCGGGCTGATTACTTCGATCTGGGCGGAAAAGTTCGATCACGCGGCGATGATCACCAACTTCGTGGTTACCCCGCTGACCATGCTTTCGGGAACCTTCTACGTGATCCACAATCTTTCGCCGGTGTTCCAGGCGATCAGCCGCGCCAACCCGTTCTTCTACGTTATCAGCGGTTTCCGCTTCGGCTTCCTGGGCCAGAGCGACATGGGCAGCACCAACGCCGCCGTGTTCAACGGGGCGCTCTATATCGGGGTGCTCAACCTGGTGCTGTGCGGCGCGCTCTACATTCTGCTGCGCAGCGGCTGGAAGCTCAAGAGCTGATACTTTACCCTACCGGTGCGGCGAAACGATCCAGCTGAAGGCCAGGCGCTCTCCGCTTCCCCTCGCAGATTCTTCCAGCAGGGTGGTAATGGCGTCCAGATGCGCGTTGATCCGGGCGAGAGTGGCCGGGTCGGGCCGTGCCATCAGCCGGGCAAAGCGAAGATTGCGCCCTTCACCAAGCGTGCAGCGGTGCGGTGAGCGCAAGCCCTGCGCAAAATCGCGCGCGGCGCGTTTGGTTATCGCACCGACCTGTTCGCCGATCAGCGAATGGTTGGCAGGATCCTGCAAGGCTTCAAGCATTCGCATTCTGCGTGCCGGGGTAGAATAGAGCTTTTCGGGCTTGCGCGCCGTGGGCCGAGACCCGTCTTCAACCAGCAAGCCGACCGCCAGTAGCTGCTCGATATGGTAGTAAAGTGAGGAAGCGCTCGCCCCGAGCAGGCCTGCGATATCGCTGACCGCCAGTGGTCCAAACGCAGAAACCTGATCGAGAATGTCATGGCGCACCGTCGATACCACCGCGCGCAGTTGCGCCTGGTCTACAACCTGGACCGCAGGTTCGGCCAACTCAGTTCGCTTTTCCTGATTGCCCAAGGGCCAAGCCTCCTCCCGCAAAGCATTCAGGAGAGGGTTTGAGTTTGATTCAAAAAAATGTCGAGTCTTAAATTGTTGTTGCCAGGCACGCAGCTTTGGTGAACGATGCCATCAATGCGTCATCGAACGCCGCAGCCGGTAGCGGCCCTTGTCGAAGCGTTCGAACAGCTCGGACACGTTGGGATGATCGACCGGGCCGCCATCGCCGTCCTCGAGCAGGTTCTGCTGGCTGACATAGGCAACATAGCTCGAATCCCCATTCTCGGCGAGCAGGTGATAGAACGGCTGCTCGCGCGCGGGACGAACCTCGGCGGGGATCGATTCGTACCATTCCTCGCTGTTGGCAAAGACCGGATCGATATCGAAAACCACCCCGCGAAAGTCGAAAATGCGGTGGCGTACGATATCGCCGATGCCAAAGCGCGCGCGGCTGGAGCGCGGGGTTTCGACAAGACGGCCAGCCTGCGGGGAAAAGAACGTCGAGCGATCCATGCGGCCAACATAGGGATTGTGCGGCTGCGAAACAACAATCTCGCGCGCCCGTTCCCCCGGTTTCGTGCATCAGGGGCTTGGCAAGCCGCAATCCTTGGGCTAACCGCGCGCTTCCCCGACCGGCCGGGCCCAGCCCGCTCAACGGCGATCTCGCGGAGAGGTGGCAGAGAGGTCGAATGCGCCGCACTCGAAATGCGGTTTACGGGCAACCGTAACGTGGGTTCGAATCCCACCCTCTCCGCCAGAGCCGCTTCCGCGAAGCTCCATAAACCTCCATTTTTCCTTGATTTTCTGCCGTTTTAGGGCAATATGTGTTCCTGATTTGTTCGCTTGCATCCATATGCATCCATCTCGTTTTGGGGGCACTCGTGGGGGCATCGAAGTTGAAAGTTGGGGGCACTGATGCTCAGCGAAATTACAGTACGACAGGCCAAACCAAAAGACCGGGACTACAAGCTCTCCGATGCTGAGGGCCTACACTTGTTCGTTGCAAAGTCCGGGCATCGGAGCTGGCGCCTCAAATACCGCTTCGCGGGAAAAGAACGGCGTCTCATTTTGGGTTCTTATCCGGCTGTTTCCCTTAAAGAGGCGCGGGAACGGAAGTGCGAAGCCCGCAAGTTGCTCGACGAAGGACGCGATCCTGGGGTCGAAGCCAAGAAGCAGGCCGTCCAGCGTGCTGCAGCAAGCGCCAACACCTTTGAATCCTTGGCCCGCACTTGGTTTGCTGTTCAGGAGGCGCGTTGGACGCCAGTCCACGCCAAAGATGTCATCCAGAGTCTAGAGAATGAGATATTCCCTTGGCTCGGTAAGCTGCCCATTTCGGAGATCGACGAGCCGATGGTTTTGATGGTTCTTCGCAAGATCGAAAAGCGGGGAGCAATCGAGACTGCTCATCGAGTGAGGCAAAGAGTCTCAGCTGTGTTTATCCATGCAATCGCGGAAGGCGCTGCCAGTCGCGATCCAGCAGCGAGCATCGGCAAGGCGCTCAAACCCATTCCGCGAAAGCGGAGGCGGCCTGCGCTTCTGACGTTGGACGAACTCCATGAAATGCTTCGCAAGACCGAATGGGAGTTAGGATCACCACTGACGAAATTGGCTTCGCGATATCTTGCTCTCACAGCACAACGACCCGGCACTGTCAGAGCCATGCCTTGGACAGAACTGGAGAACATCGACTGGAATGTGGATGACCCCTGTCCGCAAGCGCTTTGGCGGATCCCAGCTTCACGTATGAAGCTTGCAAATGAGCTGAAGCAGGATCAGGAATTCGAACACCTGGTTCCACTATGTTCGGAAGCAGTCGCAGTTTTGAGGGTCGCTCATCGCATCTCGGGACGCGGGCCGTTGGTCTTTCCGGGCAATCGGAGTGGCTGGAGAGCAATGAGTGAAAACACCCTCAGCTACTTCTACAACCGCTGCGGCTATCAGGGACGCCATGTTCCGCACGGGTGGCGTTCCAGCTTTTCCACTATCATGAACGAATGGGCAGAACGAAACGGGACGGCCAGTGATCGGCATATTATTGACTTGATGCTGGCGCACGTGCCCGATGGTGTCTCGGCTTCTGAAGGAGCCTACAATCGTGCAGCCTTCATGGAACGTCGCCGCGAGATTGCCGAGGAGTGGGGTAGAATGCTTTTCGCAAGTTTTCCAGCGCCCATAAAGGTGCTGTCTTATCCGGCGCGCTAGCTTTCGCCGATCCATTCCACCTGGAGCCGATCATAGCCCGATTGAATTCCTTCAGCGGTCACACGGCGCCCAAGAAGGTCTAAATCAACCTCGTCGCGATCGATCACCCAAAGATCTCCTGCGTCCGTCAAAATATTCAGCCCACGGCCGCCGTGGTTGAGCACGCCACTCACACGCTTACGGAGATTGATGCCATTTCCAAACGCC
>JAKOWQ010000293.1 GCA_029781465.1 Pseudomonadota bacterium | reverse complement strand
AATTTGCGCGTGCCCAGCCACAGCCCCGATCCGGTCCAGCCGCCCGCGAGCAGGGTACGCTGGGCGATATCGACCTGGTCGAACGCCGTGCCGCCGCCCAGGAAAGCATCGATACGGTGGCGGGCGTTGTCATAGAAGGCATAGGCCGCGATCAGCCCCACCACCCCGGCGCCCCCCGCCGCAGCGATCCGCTTGACCGGGATGCCGCACATCAGGATCATCGTGAACCACACTGCGGCGAACAGCACGGTCGATCCGAAATCGGGCTGGGCCATCAGCAGCGCGCCGATCAGCCCCATGATTACCGCGGAAATGCCGATCACCGGCAGCCCCGGATCGCGAACCCGCCACGACAGGATCCAGGCGATCCCGATCGCGAAGGCGGGCTTGAGGAACTCCGACGGCTGGAGCGACATGCCCAGATCGAGCCAGCGCTGCGCGCCGTTGCGGGCGCTGCCGATCACCGGCACCAGCATCAGCGCCACCAGCATGGCAAAGCCCAGCAGGATTCCGGCGCGGCGCGCATTCTCGCGGGAAAGCAGCGAGGCGCCGAGCATCGCCACAAGCCCCGCCGCCTGCCAGCGCAGGTGGATGTAGAAGAAGTGCAGATCGTCTAGCCGCACCGCAGCGGTGGACAGGCGGCGCGCGCTGGCCGGGCTGGAGGCCGCGACAGCGGCCGTGCCGATCCCCATCAGCGCCAGCACCAGGAACAGCAGCACCCGATCAATCTCGCGCCACCACACTGCCAGCTCGGCGCGGCGGCTGCGGCGCAGGCGCGCGGCTCCGGCCTGGGGGGCCTTGCCCGCGTGGGGCACAAAGGGCGGGCTGCTGGCCATCAGTGCACGGCTCCCGCTGCCTGCTCCGCCTGCGGCTCAAGCAGAGTCTGGACGATCTGGCGGAAGGCATCGCCGCGCGCCTCGAAATCGCGGAACTGATCGAAACTGGCGCAGGCCGGAGAAAGCAGCACCACGTCGCCGGGCTGTGCGGCCTCGATCGCCTGGCGGATCGCCTCGCACATCATCTCGCTGCGCCGCACCGGCATCGCCGGGGCGAGCAGATCGGCAAAGCGCGGGCCGGCCTCGCCAATGGTGTAGGCCGCCGCGACATTGCCGAAGAAGGGTGCGCACTCGTCCAGCCGGTCACCTTTGGGCAGGCCGCCCAGGATCCAGTGGATGCGCTTGTGATCGCTCGGCGGAAAGGCGGCCAGCGCCGGGGCGGCGGAGGCTGGATTGGTAGCCTTGCTGTCATTGATGAACAGCACGCCGCCAGCTTCGGCCACGCGCTCCATCCGGTGCGGAAGGCCGCGAAACGTGCGCAGCGCCGGGCGCCACTGCGCCTCGCTCAGCCCCAGCGCCTCAGCGATGGCGACGGCGACGGCCGCGTTCTGAAGGTTGTGCGGCCCCTGAAGCGTCGGCCAATCGGCCTGCAGGGCCGCCAGATCGGCGCCGTCGATGCTGCGCACCTTGCCCGCCGGGCGGCGCGCGGCCTCCAGCGCGGCGATCCGCGCGGTATCGGCATCGCTGGTGCCGAACAGCGCGATCTGGTCCTCCCGCTGCATCGCGAACAGCCGGGCCTTGGAGGCGTAATAGGCTTCGGTCCCGTCGTAACGGTCAAGATGATCGGGGGTCAGGTTGAGCAGCGCGGCCACATCGGCCGCAAGGCTGAAAGTCAGGTCGATCTGATAGCTCGACAGCTCGAGCACATAGACCCCGCCCGCCGCGAGCGGGCTCTGCCCCAGCACCGGCAGGCCGATATTGCCCCCCATCCGCACCGGCAGCGCCGCCGATTGCAGCAGGTGATGGACCAGCGCGGTGGTGGTCGATTTGCCGTTGGTTCCGGTGATCGCCACCACCCGGTGTGCGGGCAGGCTGGCCCTCGCCAGCGCGAACAGCTCGATATCGCCGATTACCGGCACGCCCGCGCGCGCGGCAGCGGCGGCGATCGGATGACTGTTGAGCGGCACCCCCGGCGAGACGACCACCCCGGCATAGCCGGCAAGGTCGATCGTTGCCGGATCGGCCAGGTCCACCCCGGCGCGTCCCTCCAGCGCCCGGCGCGGCTCTTCCCGGCTGTCCCAGGCGGTCACGCTGGCTCCGCTCGCCAACAGGCATTCAAGCGCGGTCATCCCCGACCTTGCAAGGCCGAGGACGGCATAGCGCTTGCCGGAAAAGGCGGGCGAGGCGATCATCGGAGCTTGAGCGTCGAAAGTCCGATCAGGGCCAGCACGATCGAAACGATCCAGAAGCGGATCACCACGGTCGATTCCTTCCAGCCCAGCTGTTCGAAATGGTGGTGGATCGGGGCCATCTTGAACACCCGCTTGCCGGTGCGCTTGTAGACCGCGACCTGGATGATCACCGATGCGGTTTCCATCACGAACAGCCCGCCGACGATCAGCAGCACGATCTCGTGATGCGAGGCGAC
This sequence comes from Pseudomonadota bacterium, assembly GCA_029781465.1. GTDB lineage: Bacteria > Pseudomonadota > Alphaproteobacteria > Sphingomonadales > Sphingomonadaceae > Novosphingobium. Next base: position 12,792 of record JAKOWQ010000293.1, on the reverse strand, counting down.
CGCGATCGCCCCCAACGCGCCGCCCAGCGCAAGGCTGCCGGTATCGCCCATGAACACCGCCGCGGGCGGAGCGTTGAACCACAGGAAGGCGAGGCAGGCCCCCATGATCGCCGCACACAGGATCGCCAGGTCGCCCGCGCGCGGCACGTGGGGAATGCCCAGATAGGCCGAAAAGTCGGCGCGGCCCGCCAGGTAGGCGATGATCGCGAAGGTGCCCGCAGCGATCACCACCGGCATCGCGGCGAGGCCGTCAAGCCCGTCGGTACGGTTCACCGCGTTGCCGAAGCCGACCATCACGAAGGCAGCGAAAACGTAATAGAGTGGTCCAAGCGGAATATAGCGGTCACTCAGGAACGGGACGTAGAGATTGGTCGAAACCTGGCTGACGATGATCCAGGCAGCCACTCCCGCGACGAGGAATTCGCCCGCCAGCCGCGCCTTGCCCGAAACCCCGGCGGTGCTGCGCTTCTTGACCTTGTCGTAATCGTCGAGGAACCCGATCAGGCCGAACCCGCAGGTCACCGCCAGACAGGCCCAGACAAAGGGGTTGGTCAGATCCATCCACAGCAGCATCGAAACCACCAGGCTGATCAGGATCATCAGCCCGCCCATGGTCGGCGTGCCGCGCTTGGCAAGGTGGCTTTGCGGCCCATCCTCACGGATCGGCTGACCCTTGCCCTGGCGCACCCGCAGCATGTCGATGAAGCGTGGACCGATCACCAGACCGATCACCAGCGCTGTCATCAAGGCGGCGCCCGCGCGGAAGGTCTGGTAGCGGATAAGGTTCGCCAGCCCCTCGAAATGGAAATAGTGCGCGATCAGGTAGAGCATGCCTGACCCTAATCCTTGCTAGTGGCGAGCGCGGCGACAAGCGCGCCCAGCCCGACCGAATTGGAACCCTTGACGAGGATCGCGTCGCCGCTTTCCAGGCCGATTTCCCCAAGCGCGGCAAGCGCCTCGGATGCATTGGCGCAATGGGCCACGGCCATCGCCTTGCCAAGCAGGTTCTGCGCCGATTTCCCCAGTTCCTCGGCCAGCGGAGCCATCTCCGCCCCGACCAGGATCGCCTGCTCGACCCCGGCGGCGCGCAGCGGCTCGGCCAGTCCGGCATGAAAGGCGGGACCGTGGGCACCCAGTTCCTTCATCGCCCCCAGAACCGCGATCCGCCGGTTTGCCCGCGTCGCGCCAAGCTGGGCGAGGGTTGCGCGCATCGAGGCGGGGTTGGCGTTGTAGCTTTCATCGATCAGCAGCGCCCGTCCGCCATCGGCGGTGGCCAGCTCGATCCGCTCGCCGCGCCCCTTCATCCCTTCCATTTCGGCAAGGGCCAGCCCGGCGGCGCCCAGATCGCCCCCGGCCGCGCGCACCGCCGCCATCACGCAAAGCGAATTGGCCACCCAGTGTTCGCCCGGCGCGGCAACGGTGTAGCACACCCGCCGGTCACCCAGATCGGCAGTGACCAGCGTCCCCCCACCCGGCGCGGCAACCGCATCGAGCAGGCGGACATCGGCATGGGGCGATCGCCCGAACGAAGCGATCCGCGCGCCCGCCGCCAGCGCCGCATCGCGCAGCCGGGCAAAGTGCGGGCTGTCGGCCGGGATCACCGCGGTGCCGCCGGGCAGCAGTCCGCCGAAGATCTCGGCCTTGGCATCGGCGATCGCTTCCTCGCTGCCCAGCATCTCGATATGGGCCGGGGCGATCGTGGTAATCACCGCGACATGCGGGCGCACCTGCGCGCTCAGCGCGGCGATCTCTCCGGCATGGTTCATTCCCATCTCGAACACCGCGAAGCGGCTGCGCGCCGGCATCCGCGCCAGGCTGAGCGGAACCCCGACATGGTTGTTGTAGCTCTTGACCGAACAATGGGCATTGCCCCGGCTGGCCCGGTCGAGCGCGGCGAAGACCGCCTGCTTGACCCCGGTCTTGCCGACCGATCCGGTTACCCCGATTACCGTCGCTTCGGCGCGTTCGCGGGCGGCTTTGGCAAGAAGCTCAAGTGCCCTTGAGGTATCCTTGACGCGGATGTGCGGGCCGTCGACCGCGCGGTCGGCCACCACTGCTGCTGCCCCTTTGGCAAAGGCACCCGGCACGAAGCGATGCCCGTCCATCGCCTCGCCCCTGAGCGCGAAGAACAGATCGCCCTCGATCACGTCGCGGCTGTCGATCTCCACACCGGCGACCTGAAATTCGCCCACCGCGACCCCGTCCATCGCCCGCGCCAGCGAGACCGCGTCCCACAGCGCCAGGCCCGGTTCATCCTGCGGCTCGATCGGCCATTCGAGAATTCTCGCCAGCGCATTCATGCGGCACACTCCCTTGCCACGCTCACGTCATCGAACGGCAGCACCCGGCATTGGTCCCCGGTGCCGACGATCTGGCCCTGTTCGTGGCCCTTGCCTGCGATCAGAACGACATCCTCGGCTCCGGCCTCGGCGATCGCGGCGGCAATCGCGGCGCGGCGATCCCCCACCTCGCGCAGCTTTCCGCCCCCGCCCGCAAGCACGGCGGCACGGATCGCGGCGGGATCCTCGCCGCGCGGATTGTCGTCGGTGACGATCCCGGCATCGGCGCGCTCGGCCACTACCTGCCCCATCGGCGCGCGCTTGCCGGGATCGCGATCCCCGCCCGCGCCGAACACCGCGATCAGCCGCCCGGTGCAATGCGGACGCAGCGCGGCAATCGCGGCTTCGAGCGCATCGGGGGTGTGAGCATAATCGACATAGACCGGCGCCCCGGAGCGGGAGATGCCCGCGCGCTCCAGCCGCCCGCGCACCGGCTGAAGCCGCGCGAGCGCATCGAAGGTTGCGCTGTCCTCGCCGCCGCTTGCCAGCACCAGCCCGGCGGCGACCAGTGCGTTGGCAGCCTGATAGGCCCCGATCAACGGCAGCTGGACCCTGCGGCGCGTGCCTTGCCATTCCACCTCGAGCATCTGGCCGAGCTGCCCCGGGGTGCGGGCAAGGAGGCGGATACCATGCTCATCCGCCCCCTCGCCCACGCCCAGCACCCTCAGACCACGACGCAAGGCGTGGTCCTGGGCACGGGCAGACCAAGGATCGTCGGTCCAGATCACCGCGGCGCCATCGGCATCGACCACTTCGTCGAACAGCCGCATCTTCGCCGCAAAATAGTCTTCCATGCCGGTGTGATAATCGAGGTGATCGCGGCTGAGGTTGGTGAAGGCTCCGGCGTTTACCTTCAAACCCTCGTTGCGGTATTGCGAGAGCCCGTGGCTCGACGCCTCGTAGGCAACATGGCTCACCCCTTCGCGGGCCAGGCCGTGCATGTTGGCAAGGAAGGTGACGATGTCGGGAGTGGTCAGTCCAGTCGAGACACTTTCGTCGGCGGTGGTCACCCCCAGCGTGCCGATCGAGGCCGAACGGTGCCCGGCCATGCGCCAGATCTGGCGCACCATCTCCACGGTGGAGGTCTTGCCATTGGTTCCGGTTACCGCGACCAGGGTTTCGGGCACCGGCTGAAAGAACCCCGCCGCGAGTCGGGCGAAGGCGCGGCGCGGGTTGGCATCGGCGATGTGGATCGCGCCCTGAATCTGGGCTTCGGCTCGCGCGACAATCGCCACTGCCCCGGCCGTCACGGCGGCGGGAATGAAGTCTTCGCCGTTCACCCGTGCGCCCTGAAAGGCGCCGAAGACGGTGCCAGGGGCGACCTTGCGGTTGTCGATCGCGAACCCGGTGACTTCGGCGTCGGCGCCTGCGGGAAGCGCGATCCGCGCGAGACCGGCGAGCGCGGCCAGCCTCATTCGCCTTCTCCGCTGGCGATCAGCGGAGCAAGGTCGGAAATATCCACATCGCGGGTTTCATCGGGCATGATCCCCAGCAGCGGACCGATCCGGGGAACCACCCGGCCGACGATCGGCGCGGCATTCCACGCGGCGGTGCGCTGACCGAAAGTGGCGGCGGTGCCCTGCGGCTCATCGAGCATGGCGATGATGACATAGCGCGGATGATCCATCGGGAAGGCCGCGGCAAAGGTCGCCACCAGCGAACTCTTGCGATAGCCGCCCGCGCCGGGCTTTTCCGCCGATCCGGTCTTGCCGCCGACGCGGAAACCCGCGGCATTGGCCTTCCGGCCCGTGCCAATGTCCACGATCAGGCGCAGCAATTGGCGCATCCGCGCGCTGGTCGAGGCCTTGAACACCCGGCGCCCGGGCGCGGCGTGGCCCGGTTCGACCTTGACCAGGGTTGCGGGACGCCAGATTCCGCCGTTGACCAGCGCGGCGTAAGCACTGGCAAGGTGCAAGGGTGTGACCGCGATCCCGTGTCCGTAGGACACTGTCATGGTGGTGATCCGCGACCAGTCACCCTTGGGCCAGAGCGGAAAACCACGCGCGGGCAGCTCGATATAGGGGCGCTCGTTCATCCCCAGCGCGCGCATCGTCGCGTTCAGCCGTTCGCCGCCAAGCTGGTCGGCGACCTGCGCGGTGACAATGTTCGAGGAATGGATCAGCGCCTCGGGCACATTCAGCGAGGCGCCGAAGCTGTGGCTGTCGTGAATCTCGAAACCGCCGATCGAAAGCGGCCGGTCGGACTGGTAGCGGCGCGATAGGTCGGTCACCACCCCGGCGTCGATCGCGGCAGCGATGGAGATCGGCTTGAAGGTCGAGCCAAGTTCATAAACCTGGTTGGTCACCCGGTTGAAGATGTTGGCCTCGCCCGCGCGGTCGATCAGGTTGGGATTGAAGGCCGGGAGCGAGGCGAGCGCGATCACCTCGCCGGTATCGACGTCGAGCACCAGCCCGGCCGCACCCTTGGCACTGGCATCGATCATGCCCTTGGCCAGTTCGTCCTCAAGCGCGCCCTGGACGCGGGTATCGATCGACAGCGCCGCCGGGGCGCCGCGATTGCCTGGATCGGTCAGCCGGGTATCGAACACCTGCTCCATCCCGACATGGCCGCGCCCGTCCGCGCCGACAAAACCAAGCACGTGCGCCGCCATCGAACCCTGGGGATAGAACCGCTCGGTCTCGCGCGGGAATTCCAGCGCGGGTTCGCCAAGCAGGTGGATGCGGTTGGCATCTTCGGGCAGGATCCGGCGGCGCAGATAGCCGGGGCGCCCCTCGGCCAGACGGCGGGTCAGTTCCTCGATATTCATGTCGGGGAAGATCTGGACCAGCTGCTCGGCGATCTGGCGCGCGGAATGGACCAGCGGCGGGCCGTCACCACCCAGCGCGGCAGGATTGTACCACAGCGAATAAGCCGGAAAGGCCCGCGCCAGCGGCACCCCGTTGCGATCGACGATATCGGCGCGCGCGGGGGTCAGCGCGGCAGAGAGGTTTTCGTCCGCGGGATTGCTCTCAACCACCCCAAGGAAGGCGATCCGCACCAGCGCGACGAAGGCCAGCGCGAAGAACCCGGCCACCACCCACAGCACACGTTGGCGCGCGGTAAGCAGCGAGCGCTGCCGCACGTTGACCAGCGCGCCGCGCCCGGAGGTTACCACGGTCGAGATCGAAAGCGCGGTCATGGCTTGCGCCCTTCCCCGGCATCGACCTTGCCCAGCCGCTCACCCAGCGTGGCGGCGGTTACCGGCTTGTGCCCGGGTTCGGCTGCGGGAGCGGCTTCCGGCTTGCCGGTCAGCGGTGAGACCATCGCCGGAAAGCCTAGCCCCTGCGGCCCCGAGCCTTGCGCCGAGGCAACCCGGATCGGACTGGGCGCATCGGGGCCGCGCGCCTTGCCAAGTGCGGCGAGCTGGCGCTCGTTTTCCAGATATTGCCCGGCGGTGGGGGCCGAATAGCCGAACTCGACATCGTTGAGCGTGCGCAGCTGCTGCTGGTTGGCGCGGGTCTCGAATTCGGTTTCGAGGAACAGGTTCTGCTGCTTGATCGCGACGATCCGCCGTTCCGTCAGCCGGACCTGGCTTTTCACCGCGTTGACCCGAAAGGTCAGCGCCACCAGCAGGGCAAAGCAGGTCAGCAGCACCGCGGCCCAGCCGATCGAGCGCGCGCGGTCTCGGGTCAGGTTCATGCCGCCCTCCTTTCGCGCGCCGGGGCAGGGCTGCGCACCGCGCTGCGCAGCGTGGCCGAACGCGCCCGGGGGTTGCGCGCAATCTCGGCGGCGGAGGGGCGGATCGCCTTGCCGACCTGGGCGAAGGTCGGCGCCGCGGCGGGGGCAAGCGCGGGCAGATGGCGCGAGCCGCCCGCCTGCGCGCCGCTGGCATCGCGCAGGAACTGTTTGACGATCCGGTCTTCCAGACTGTGAAAGCTGACCACCGCAAGCTTGCCGCCGGGGCGCAGCAAGGCCTCGGCCGCGTTCAGCGCGTCCTCAAGCTCGGCCAGCTCGGCATTGACGTGGATGCGGATCGCCTGGAACGAGCGGGTGGCGGGATCCTTGGGCGCGCCAGGACGATGGCCCAGCGCCTTGCGCACCACCTGGGCAAGCTGGTGCGTGGTCGAGAGCGGCCGCGCGGCAACGATGGCGCGGGCCACCCGGCGCGATTGCCGTTCCTCGCCGTAGCGGTAGAGCACGTCGGCGATGGTTTCCTCGGCGGCGGAGTTGAGGAAATCGGCGGCGCTTTCGCCCTGCTGGCTCATTCGCATGTCGAGCGGGCCATCGACCGAAAAGGCAAAGCCGCGCTCCGGCTGGTCAAGCTGCATCGAGGATACCCCGATGTCCATCACCACCCCGTCGACCCGCGCGACGCCCGCTTCGGCCATGGCGGCGAGCATTTCGGAGAAGCGCCGGGGATGAAGCACCAGCCGCGGCGCCTCGCCACTCGTTTCGGGCCACTTGCGCCCTTCGGCGATGGCCTGGGGATCGCGATCGAAGGCATGGACGCTGGCGCCGGCGTCGAGCAGGCGGCGGGTATAGCCACCGGCGCCAAAGGTGGCATCGACGATCACCGCGCCGGGTTCGGGCGCAAGCGCGGCGATCACTTCATCGAGGAGGACGGGAATGTGCGGGGCCTGGCTCATCCCTTGGCCTTCCCGCTTGCCGCCTGGGCGATCAGATCGGCGCAGGCTTCCTGGGCTTCCTCGAAACCCGGACCCATCTTCATCAGCACATCGGGGTTCCAGATCAGGAACGAGCGGCCCATGCCGCGGAAGAACACCCGGTCTTCGATCCCCGCGAGGCGGAAGTGGCGATCGGGCATGACGAACCGCCCGGAATCGTCGAACGGCAGGCGCGAATAGCCGTACAGCTGCTGGGCGCGCAGATCGCGGTCGAAATCGTGGCCGCGATCGAGCGCATAGCGCTCCTCGCGCTCAAGCTCGGCTTCCAGTTCCCCGATCCGCGACAGGCCGAAGCCGACCAGCGCCTTCCAGCGCGGGTGCTTGGAAAGGCACAGCACGCGCTCACCATCGCCGGATTCGCGCAGGGTCTTGCGGATTTCGCTGGGCAGGACGAAGCGGCCCTTGTCGCCGATCTGCGACAGGCCATCGCCACTGTACCGGATCGGCCTTGCCGCCTCCACTTCGCCCGCCTCGCCTTTTCCCGGGTAACCCCGGCCCCAGATCACAATTCCTCCGCTTCCAGCCGCGCGCCCTCGCGGCCAGACCGCCCCCAACGGGACGCGGCAAAGCAATTGCTTGTCGATGAAATGGTTCCTTATCGCCGCTCTGACCGGGATGGAAGGGAAAATTACGGGAAATCCGGGGATTGAATGATAAACTACTGATTAATCTTAGCTTGATTCGACTTTACCCGGTTGTGCAGGCTTTCATGTTTGCGTTTTGTTCTGACGGAAAATCAACGATTTACAGCGCGATTCGCGCAAACTGCTGCTGCTGTCCCGCAATTTCCCCGAATCCGGACTTCAGGGCCGGACAAAGGCCGTTTCGAGCAGGTGATCAAGCGCTTCGACGCGCGCTGTGCCGGCCCCGTCCCGTTCGAACAATGCGGCATCGGCGAGCACGAGGACACGGCCCTTGCCGATCGGGCAATCCGCAGCCAGCCCTCCACCCGAAAGCACACAGGCGCTGCCTGGCCCGAGCGCGAATCGTCCCGCAAGGTTCACCGGCACCGCGATCCCCAGTGCCTCGCCCGTGTGCTCACCGAACGGCTGACGCTCGTCATAGTGCAATTCCAGTCCCCAGCGCCCCAGAATGGGCGAGAGCAGGACGCTCGTTTGCGGTCGGCGCGGATCGCCCAGCGCGAAGGCCGAATCCTCGGTCAGCATCGGATCGGCAAACAGCAAAAGGCGGCCGCCGCCGCGAACCCACCGGTCCAGCGCGACATTCTCGGAGGGCGAGAGCGGGCGCGGCTGGGCCATCACGATCCGTTGCAGCGGCGCGAGCCTGTCTGGCTGGGCAAGATCGTCGAGCGGGACGATCGGTCCCGCTTTCCCGATGACGTTTCGCGCCCAATGCGGTTCGGCCCGGCTTGAAACCAGATCGCCGACATCGCCGCTTTCCGCCCACAGGATCGGGAGCGTGGTGAACAGACCCACCGGTTCGCGCAGTGATGCGCGCCGGACGGAATTTTGCCAGACCAGCGCGGCCGCCAGCGCGGCGAGCACCGCGCCGATTGCCAGAACGCTGCGGCGACTAATTGTGCGGATTGCCACTGGGGGCGGGGCTGGCGGGCTTTTCCGGTGTGCTGGCCGGAACCACCCCGGCATCGGCCAGCGGATCGGTCTTGGCCTCGCCCGTGGCGCTGGCCGAAGCTTCGGCGCCGCCGGGCGATGCGGCATCGCTCTGCCGCGCACGGTCGTTGATGATGTTGGCCAGGGCAACGATCAGCACAATCAGCGCGATCCCGAACAGCCCGGCCTGAAGCCGCTGCACCGCCTGGGCGCGCAGTTCGCGCGCGGAAGGGGGCGTGAAGTGCTGCAGGCCGTTGAGCGGCGGCACCATGCGCCCGTCGGACTGGTTCTGGGGAGGCTGGCTGGCCATGAGCCGGTTCTACCCCAGCCAGGGGAAGACCGGCAAGCCCTTCGCGCGCAGCCAATCAGGGTTGTAGAGCGTCGAGAGATAGCGAAACCCGGTATCGGCCAGGATCGTCGCCACCCGCGCCTCTTCGCGCCCCTCGGCCACCAGCTGGCGCCCCAGCGCGACTGCTCCGGCGACGTTGATCCCCGAGGACAGCCCCAGACACAACCCTTCTTCGGCCAGCAGCCGGGTGACCCATTCAAGCCCTTCGGCATCGGAAATGCGAAACTGGGTGTCGATCGGCGCGCCGTCGAGATTGGCGGTGATCCGGCCCTGCCCGATCCCCTCGGCCACCGAGGAACCCTCGGCGCGCAGCTCGCCGCAGGCGTAATAGTTGTAAAACGCCGCGCCATGCGGATCGGTCAGCGCGATGCGGATGGTCTCGTCAAAGGCCTTGAGGCCCATGCCCACCCCGGCGATCGTTCCCCCGGTTCCCGCCGCGCAGGTGAAGCCGTCGACCCGCCCGCCCAGCTGCTCCCAGATTTCGGGTGCGGTGGATTCGATATGGGCCTTGCGGTTGGCGACGTTGTCGAACTGGTTGGCCCAGATCGCGCCCTCGGTCTCTTCGGCCAGGCGGCGCGAGGTGTGGACGAAATGGCCGGGATTGGAAAAGGGCGCGGCCGGCACCAACACCAGCTGTGCCCCCAGTGCGCGCAGGGTATCCATCTTCTCGCGCGATTGGGTTTCGGGCATGACGATCACGGTCTTGTAACCCAGCGCATTGCCGACCAGCGCCAGCCCGATCCCGGTGTTGCCCGCCGTGCCTTCCACTATGGTGCCGCCGGGCTTCAGCAAGCCCTTCTCCTCGGCATCGCGCACGATCCACAGCGCCGCGCGGTCCTTTACCGAGGCGCCGGGATTGGCGAATTCGCACTTGCCCCAGATCTCGCACCCCGCAGCCTCGCTTGGCCCTTGCAGCAGGACCAGAGGCGTATTGCCGATAAGCTCAAGGCTTGAAGGACGGGCGGTCTGGATCGTCATCGCAGGGTCAGAGGTAGGAAAGCAAAGGGCCAGGCGCAACGGAATTGCGCTTGGCCCCTGCAAACCCCGGCTTGTTTCGCCACGGGAAAAATCAGTCTTCGGCGGCGATCGTCACCTTGAGACCGTCGAGCGCGTCGCTCATGTGCAGCTGGCACGAAAGCCGCGACATGGCATTGCGATGGTCGGAACTTTCGAGCAGGTCATTCTCGTCCTCGCTCATCGGGCTGACCTTGTCGGCAAAGGAGGGATCGACATAGACGTGGCAGGTCGCGCAGGAACAGCATCCGCCGCACAGCGCGAGCAATTCGTCGAACCCGTTTTCGCGCAGGGCTTCCATCACCGAGAGCCCGGCGGCGGCCTCGACTGTCTTTTCCTCACCCGCACGATTGACCACTACCAGCTTGGGCATTGCATAGCTTCCTTGTCTTCGCGCATGATCCGCGCCTTGGCGCGGCTGCTAATCGGTCGCTTAACCTTTGGCAAGCAGGACCGCGATGGGATTATCGGCAGAACAGATCAAGCAGGGCCTCGATGCGGTGGCTGCGCGCGAGCCGGGGATCGCCCGTGCGCTCGAACGGACGGGCTATCCCGAACCACGCATTCGCGATCGCGGGCATGTAACGATGATGCGCACCATCGTCGGCCAGCAGGTCAGCGTTGCGGCGGCGGCTTCGATGTGGCGCAAATTCGAGGATTTTGCCGGAACCGACCCCGACCCCGCCAAGGTGCTCGCCGCCGATTTCGATACCCTGCGCGCCTGCGGCCTCTCGCGCCAGAAGCAGGGCTACATGCGCAGCCTGTGCGAACTGGTGGCCGAGGGCGCGCTCGATTTCCACGCCCTGCCCGCCGACGACGAGGACGCGATCGAGCAGCTCACCCGAATCAAGGGGATCGGGCGCTGGTCGGCCGAGATCTACCTGCTCTTCGCCGAAGGCCGCGCCGACATCTGGCCGGCCGGCGATCTGGCGGTTCAGGCCGGCCTCGCCAAACTGCTCGACCTGCCCGAACGTCCCAGCGAAAAGCGCACCCGCGAGCTGGCGGAAGCCTGGCGCCCCCACCGCGGCGCCACCGCGATCTTCACCTGGCATTGCTATAACAACCCGGCGCTGTAATCTGCTTACATCAATGTAAGTGCGAATCGGGAGAGAGCAGTGGCAGCGCGCAAGTCGATTTTCATCACCGGCGGAGCTTCGGGCATCGGCCGGGCGACCGCGATCCGGTTTGGATCGCAGGGCTGGTTCGTCGGGATCGCCGACATCAACGAGAGCGGCATGAAGGAAACCGCCGCGATGCTGCCCGCCGGGCAAAGCTCGATCCACAAGCTCGACGTGCGTGACCGCGCGGCATGGGACGAAGCGCTGGAAGCCTTTGCCAGCGCCGCCGGGGGCCGGATTGATGCGCTGTTCAACAACGCCGGGATTCCGCTTGGCGGCCAGCTGATCGAGAACAACGTGGGCGAGATCGAGCGCTGCCTCGACATCAACCTCAAGGGCGTGCTGTTCGGCGCCCAGGCCGCCCACAAGTGGCTGAAGGCCAGCGCGCCGGGATCGTGCCTGCTCAACACGGCCAGCGCGGCGGGAATCTATGGCACGCCGGGCGCCTCGGTCTATTCGGCGACCAAATTCGGGGTCCGTGCGCTGACCGAATGCCTCGATGCCGAATGGGCCGAAGACGGGATCAAGGTGGCCGATCTGATGCCCGGCTTCATCGACACCCCGCTGATCGACCATGCCCCCAATGCGATGAGCAACGAGGATATCCGCAGCCGCGTGACCGAGGCGGGTCTTGAGATCACCCCGGTTGGCGAAGTGGCCGATGCCGCGTGGAACGCCGTCCACGGCACCGCCTTGCACAACCGCGTCGGCAAGACCGCGCACCGCCTGGCCTTCGCCGCGCGCTGGATGCCGGGGCGGCTGCGCAAGATGACCCGCAGCCAGCTCAAGCCGCTGGGGGGTTAGACCATCCCCGCGATCGCCCGCACCATCGAGGCGTCGCGGGCGGAAAGGCCATCGGCATCGTGGGTGGTCAGGGTGATCTCGACCCGGTTGTAGACGTTGAACCATTCGGGATGGTGGTCGGCCTTGTCGGCATAGAGCGCAACGCGGGTCATGAAGCCGAAAGCCGCGTTGAAATTGGCGAAGGTGAACGTGCGTTCGATCGCCCTGCCGTCATCGCGCAAGGACCATTGCGGAAATTCGGCAAGCAGCGCGGCCACTTCGGCCTGGCTCAGGCGGGGAACGGACATCATGGCTCTCCTTGGCAGACCCGGTGCTTTCAACTATCGCGCTCGCCCATGCAAGCGTGCAGCCTTTCCGCGACCGACCTTGCCTGCCGGCGGGGCGACCGGCTGCTGTTCGCGCGGCTGAGCTTCGCACTCGGCCCCGGCGAGGCGCTGCAACTGGCGGGAGCCAACGGGATCGGCAAATCCAGCCTGATGCGGATCGTTGCCGGACTGATGCCGGCCTTTGCCGGAACCATTGAGCGGCATGGCGCGCTGGGGCTGATCGACGAGCGCCCGGCGCTTGATCCGCACCTGCCGCTGGGCCGGGCCCTGGCCTTCTGGCAGCGGCTCGATGGCCCGGCCGACAACGCCGCCGCGCGGCTGGGGCTGGCCGGGCTGATGGACGTGCCGGTGCGCTATCTTTCCACGGGGCAGAAAAAGCGCGCCGCGCTGGCCCGGCTGATCGGGCAGAAGGTGCCCCTCTGGCTGCTCGACGAGCCGCTCAACGGGCTCGATACGCGGGGCGTGGCTCTGGTCGAGGAAATAGCCGCTCAGCATTGCCGCGAGGGCGGGATCTGCCTGATCGCCTCGCACCAGCCGCTGGCCCTGCCCGGCATGGGTCGGATCGAGCTGTCGGACTTCGCGGCATGAGCGCCACCTTTCTCCCCCTGCTGCGGCGCGATCTGGCCATGCTGGTTTCGGGCGGACG
>JAKOWQ010000273.1 GCA_029781465.1 Pseudomonadota bacterium | reverse complement strand
CCGATCCCCAGCGGCTGGCGCAGCGAGGTCACGTCGATCCCCGGCCCGGCGCCCTGGGTGTGCTCGCCCTTGAGCACGTGGGGCAGGCCGCAGCAGAATTCGACCACCTCAAGCCCGCGCTGCACATCGCCCTTGCTGTCGGCGATGACCTTGCCGTGCTCGGCGGAAAGCATGTGGGCAAGCTCGTCCATATGCTTTTCGACCAGCGCCTTGAACTCGAACATCACCCGGGCGCGGCGCTGGGGGTTCATTGCTGCCCAGGCGGGCTGGGCGGCCTGGGCGGCGGCCACCGCGCGCTCCAGCGCATCGGCCCCGCCGAGCACCACTTCGGCCTGCTGTCCGCCGTTGTTGGGGTCCATCACCTTGCCCTTGCGGGTCGAGGCAAGCCCGGCGGTGCCGCCGGAGATGAAATGGTCGATCATGCGCATGGGGTGTTCCTCGCCGAGTCCTCTTCGCCGACAGCCCTGCACCCGCACGGCAATGCAGACAAGCCGCAATTTCGCGGCTATGACCTGCATTTATGCAGGTTACCGACTGGAGCGACCTTCAGGCCTTTCTGGCCATCGCCCGCGCCGGGCAGCTGGCGCGCGCGGCGCACGTTCTGGGGCTTGATGCCACCACCATGGGCCGGCGGCTGCGGCGGCTCGAGGCGCGGCTCGGCGCCAGCCTGTTCGAACAGACCCGCGAGGGCCAGGTGCTGACCGAGGCGGGGGAGCGTCTGCTGGCCCAGGTCGAGGGGATGGCCGCCTCCGCCGCCGGGATTGCCGAGGGCGCCGGCAGCGCGGCGGACCTCGCCGGATCGCTGCGGATCAGCGTTCCCGAAGGGTTCGGCAGCTGGTTCCTTTCGCGCCATGTTGCCGCCTTCGCCGCCGAACACCCGCGCCTGACGCTCGATCTGGTGGCCAATTCGGGACTGCTCAGCCTGTCCAAGCGCGAAGCCGACATTGCGGTTTCGCTGTCGCGCCCGCGTGCCGGGCCGGTGATCGCGCGCAAGTTGTCGGACTATGCGCTGCGACTCTATGCCAGCCCGGCCTATCTTGCGCGGGCGGGCGCGGTCGAACGCGCGGCGGACCTGACGCGCGGGCACGACCTCGTCGGCTATATCCCCGATCTGCTCTACGATCCGGGTCTGGACTATCTGGGTGAAATCCATCCCGGGCTGGAGGTGCGGATGCGATCCTCCTCGATCAACGCCCAGCAGCGGCTGCTGGCCACCGGGGCGGGGATCGGCGTGCTGCCCTGCTTTATCGGCGATGCCGATCCGGCGCTGGTGCCGGTCCTGGCCGAGCGGCGGATTCCGCGCACCTTCTGGCTGGTGACCCACAAGGACACCCATCAGCTTGCCCGGGTGCGGGCAGGCAAGGACTGGCTGATCGCGGCGGTCCAGCGCGAGCGCGAGATTCTTTTGCCGCACCTGTAACTGGCGCGCCGATTGCCGCGAACACACCCATGCGCTAGCATCGGCGTGAGGGGAAAGCGCTGCCATGTCGGATCCCGATCCTGCCAAACCACCGGCCCCGCGCGGCGGAGACTGGGTGCGGCGCCA
>JAKOWQ010000145.1 GCA_029781465.1 Pseudomonadota bacterium | reverse complement strand
AAGCCACCGGGCTTGGCCGCCACACGTCGCGCGTTGCCGTAAGCGGCGCACACCTAGCACCGGCCTTGCGACGCCGCAAGTCCCCGAGCACGCATTTGCCCGCCATCCCCCGATCGGAGGTATCGACTCGCCCTTGCCGGATCGGCCGCCGCCCGGCAGGATAGGCGCTACATCGCCCCCACCCGACCGAGGACCGCCATGTCCGTCCTGTTCAACCGAGGACTCGCCGTGCTGGCCGCCATCGTGCTGGCATTTGGCGGCACCGCGCTCCTCGCGCCATCGGCTCAAGCCCAATCGGCCCCAGGCCCATCGGCATTCAGCGACACCCAGCGCGCCGAACTGCAACGCATGGTCCATGACTACATCCTCGAGAACCCTGAGGTGGTCATGGAGGCGCTGACCCGCCTGCAGGCGCGCCAGGAGCAGGCCGACGAACAGCAGCAGCGTCAGCAGGTTGCGTCGTCCAGCGCCCAACTGTTCCGCAGCACCGACTCGCCGGTGATGGGCAATCCCAACGGCGATGTGACCTTGGTCGAGTTTTTCGATTACCAGTGCGGCTATTGCAAGCGGGTGTTTGAAAGCGTGGTCCAACTGTCGAACAGTGACCCCAACCTGCGCATCGTGCTGAAGGAATTCCCAATCCTGGGGCCGGCCTCGGTGACCGCGGCACGCGCAGCGCTGGCGGCACGTGAGCAGGGCCGCTACGTCGAATACCATAACGCCCTGATGGCCTATCGTGGCGCGCTCAACGATGACGCGATCTTCGCGTTGGCCGGGCAAGTCGGGCTCGATGTCGACCGCCTGCGCCGCGATATGGACTCCCCGGCGGTGTCGCGCGAAATCAATGCCAACCTGGAACTGGCACGCACGCTGGGTATCCGCGGCACGCCGGCCTTCGTGATTGGCGACCGGGTGATCCCAGGCGCGGTGTCGCTCGACGTGCTGCGCCAGCTCGTCGCCGAGCAGCGGCCCGGCTAGACCTCCCGGCGCGAGCGGCCTGGGCGCGGGGGCATCCGATCGCGGTGCTGATTCCGGTGTTTGATATTGGCGGGGTCCTGCTCGATTGGGACCCGCGCTACCTCTATCGCCGGTTGTTCGATGGCGACACCGCGGCCATGGAGACTTTTCTGGCGACGGTGTGTACGGCGGAATGGAACCGCACGCTCGATGGCGGCACGCCCTTCCCGATCGCCATTGCCGAGCGGGTTGCGCGCTTTCCCGATCAGGCGGCGCTGATCCGCGCCTATCACCAGCGCTGGCCGGAAATGGTCCCCGGTGCCTTCGAGGATACGGTGGCGATCCTCGGCGAGTTGAAGGCGCGCGGCGCGGCCGTCTATGCCATCACCAATTTCGCCGCCGAGACTTTCGCCTTGATGTGCCGGCGCTGGCGCTTCCTGGCCTGGTTCGACGGCA
>JAKOWQ010000410.1 GCA_029781465.1 Pseudomonadota bacterium | reverse complement strand
CGGCGCCACAGCGATTTGCCATGGGGTCGGCCATCGACGTTGCACCGCCGTCACAGCGAGCCGCCCACGGGGCATAGGGGGACTGGCCTGCCCGGAGGGACTCGAACCCCCGACCTGCTGCTTAGAAGGCAGCTGCTCTATCCAGTTGAGCTACGGGCAGTGAAACGAAATCAGGCCCGCCGAAGCGGGCCTGTGTGTTCGATGGTCGGAGCGGCGGGATTCGAACTCGCGACCCTCTGCTCCCAAAGCAGATGCGCTACCAGGCTGCGCTACTCCCCGACCGGGGGTATTCGGTACCTTTGCGGTGGTGGGCCCGGCAGGACTCGAACCCGCGACCTAGCCGTTATGAGCGGCCAGCTCTAACCAACTGAGCTACAGGCCCCCGCACGCGGAGTAACCACCGGCCCGGCCTGGTTGCCGGACGCGCGCGGGTTAGCTTGGGCCGAGCGGTTAGGCAAGCTCGATGGAATCGATGATCTCGGCCACGCTCGATGGGGCGACGCCGCGGTGCCTGAGATAGGCGAAAACCTCGCGCCACCAGTCATAGAAGCGATCGAGATCGTCTTCGCTGCGCACATAGGGGGTATAGCCCGGCGCGAGCGAGGGACTGTGAAAGCTGAACACCAGCACCGGCAGATTGTCGTCGATTGCGATGTCGATCGCGCGGACCGCTTCCTCTGCGGTTACGCCTTCGGGCGTTAGCGGGATGCGCTCGAGCAGGCCGATCCGGGCCAGCGCGCCGCGCAGCCGCGGTGCGCGCCACATTGCCGGATAGAGCACGGGCCCAAGCTGCCGCAAAACCCCCCAATAGACCGTAGTCAGTGGCAGCTCCGCCAGGCCGCGGCTGCGGTTGAGCCAGTAGGGCTGCAAGGGATGGTCGCGAAAATTCGGCCCGCCCCCGGCGCTGTAATCGAAGCTCGCCCGCACCGAACTGTCGATGGCAATGCCGTGGTCGCTCAGGATCGTTGCGGTGTTGGGTCCGACGCCATAGCGGCCAGCTCGATAGATCCGCGGCAGGGCACCGAAATTTTCCGCAATCGCATCGTAGAGCCGCCTGAACTTCTCGCGCTCCAGCTCTTCGGGAAGGTTTCCGACGAACGAATTGCGCTCGTTGACCTCTTCATCGAACGGCGGGCTGACCCAGGGGTGCAGCTGCACACCCACTTCGGCGCGACCGGCGGCGATGGCAGGGCGCAGGATGTCGGCGGCGGTCGGCGAGGTGGCGATAGGGTAGTCGATCAGATAGATCGGGATAACACCCTGGCCTTCACAGAATTCCTGGAACCGGGCGAGACGGGTGACCGTATGCACCGTGTGTCCCTCGCGCGCGATCGGCTTGGTCCAGTCGAACTCTTCCTCGGTATCAACCGTCAGGATGAAGCGCGAACCGAACCCCGGCTTGAACCGGGCAAACTCCGTCGGGTCGGGAAGATCGGTAATGCGGTGTTCCGACACCGGTATGAGGTCCCCCCTGAGAACAAATTCCGTCGCGGCGAGGCAGGGACCTGCGATTATCCCCTCGGCCACCTAACCATGGTTATGATCAGGTTCATTTGCGGTCAACCCCGCTGCTTCGTTTAGCGGCAGGACGAGGCGCAGCCGGTCGTGCTTGCGCACCAGCTTGCCACCTGCCGCGTGGGCCTCGGCCCGGGCAAGGCGCAGTGCGAATCCGACCCCGAAGACCCCGGCGGAAACAACCTGCGGCACCGCACCGGCTCCCGCCTTGAACAGCGCGTCGCCTTCGATCCGGGCGAGCGAGGCGGGAAGGGCCACATCGAGCCGCATTTCGACGCCGCGCGAACGCAGCCTTGCCTTGAGCATTTCGCCCGGCGCCGCCGTCCCGGCCAGCGTCGCCAGCAGGCGCCAGGCGAGGCGCTCAAATTCAAGCTGGGCCATCGCCACGGACAGCGGCTGATCCTGAACCTTGAGCGCAAAGCCGCTGCCACGTCTGACGGTGTGAGCATCGAGCTGGGCAATCGTGGCGGCCAGAACCGGCACTGCATCGCAGCTGCCCTCGTCGAGTTCGATGGCGCCCGAATCGAGCTTGGCAAGCCGTTCCAGCTCCTCGAAGGCTGACAACATCCGCGCGGCATCGCCGACGATCGACGAGGCCAGCGCGCGGTATTCGTGCGGGGTCGGGCCGAACAGCTGCTGCTGGATCACTTCGGCAAAGCCCTGGATCGCGTTGACCGGGGTGCGCAACTCGTGGAGCATCTGCCGGATCCGGTCAGCCTCGCTGTCGCGGATCACCGGGTTGGCGGGCGGCGGGGCCAGGTCAGCCGTGGCCGGACGGCGCATTCGGCCGCGATAGCCGGCAAAGGCGCCGGTCAGCGGATCGAACCACGGCAAGGCATCGAGCTGCCAGTCTCCGGTCAGCGCGGGCGCCCCGGACAGCGTGACCTGCTGCGCACGCAATGGCTGGCGGCGGCGCAGAGCCACGCCCAGCTCCGGCTCACCGCCGAGCGCGCTGGTTTCATCGCGCGCCGCGAGATGGAGCCCGATAACCATCGGGGCGACACCGGGATCGGCCCATACCACTTGCCCGGTTGCATCGGCCACGAAATCGAAGCCGCGCAGCTCGGCCGGTACGTGCAGGACATGCTCCTCACCCAGCGGCAGGCGCGGTGCCTCGCCTGGCGCCGCATGTTCGATGACCGCACGCTGCTTGCGGTAAGCCTCAATCCGCCGGACGATCGCGCCAATCCCTTGCGGCTCGGGCCGGGCGGGAGCTTCCCCGGTTTCGGCCGGAACCGATGCCGGCGGAAGTCCCCGGGCGTGCACACCCAGCCGATCGAGACGGTTGGCAAGAGCGGGGGCGATATCATGCCGGGCGCGCAGATGCGCGCGCGCCGCAGGGGGCAGGGCCGGGAGCAGGTCAAGCCATTGCTCCTCGTCGAGACCGGCCCTGGTCAGTGCCGCGCGTGCTACCGTGGATTCCTGGTCCGCCAGAGCAGCAACCAGCCGGGGCGAGCGCAGGCGCAGTCCGGGTTCGTCCAGCATC
Organism: Pseudomonadota bacterium; assembly: GCA_029781465.1. Taxonomy (GTDB): domain Bacteria; phylum Pseudomonadota; class Alphaproteobacteria; order Sphingomonadales; family Sphingomonadaceae; genus Novosphingobium. The sequence goes on along the minus strand of JAKOWQ010000410.1, from coordinate 11,558 downwards.
CTGGCGCGTTCGACCACCGGAATCTGTTCGGCGAGCTCGCTCAGCCGCGCATAGGCAGCATCGAGCGTGGCCCCGCGCGCCTCCGCGGGAGCCGTGCCGAGCAGATCGACGAGTTGCCGGAACTGGATTCGCCGCAAGGCACTGCCGTCGGCGCGAATGCGCAGCACGGTGGCCAGGCGGTCATCGAAATGCATTGCAGCTCCTGTGGCGGGCGGCGCTTTGCCCCCATCGCGCATAGCAGAAAGTCCACCCTGCGGAACCGCGTGCATCTGGTGCGTTGCAAAGCGGGACAATTGCGGTATGAAACAATAAAATTATCGCAGGCGGACACAGATTGCTGTGAATATTGCCGTGGCGCTGCATTGTGCCGCGCAGACCGATGCGGAAGGGTGGGGCTCTATGGCTAACCTCGATTCAATCGACCGACGCCTGCTGGCGGAGCTGCAGGACGAAGGACGCGTTACCAATGTCGAACTCGCGCAGCGGGTCGGGCTGACGGCGCCGCCTTGCTTGCGCCGGGTGCGCGCTCTCGAGGAATCGGGCGTGATCCGCGGCTATCATGCCGAGCTCGATGCCTCGAAACTGGGTTTCGCGATCACCGTCTTCGCAATGGTCAGCCTCAAAAGCCAGGCCGAGGACGCGCTGCGCCAGTTCGAGGACGTGATGAAGGGGCTGCCCGAAGTGCGCGAATGCCACATGCTCAACGGCGAGATCGATTTCATCCTCAAGGTGGTCAGCCGCGATTTGCAGAGCTTCCAGGAATTTCTCACCTCCAAGCTCACCCCGGCGCCCAACGTCGCCAGCGTCAAGACCAGCCTGACGATTCGCACCGCCAAGCAATTGCCCGGCGTTCCGCTCGAATAGCCATCGGCGTCCGGCGCACCCAGGCCCGGCGCACCCAGGAAAGTCCCGCGATGATCGACCAGGCCGACGCGAACCAGCTCCGCTCGGCTGTTGCCAAGGCCCGCTGGCGGATTCTGCCGCTGCTCGCGGTCGGCTATCTCGTGGCCTACATGGACCGGGTCAACGTCAGCTTCGCATCGACGCAGATGAACGTCGATCTGGGCTTTTCGGCAACGGTTTATGGCTTTGGCGCGGGGCTGTTCTACCTTGCCTATTCGCTGGTCGAGGTGCCTTCCAATGTCCTGCTGATGCGGTTTGGCGCGCGGCCCTGGCTGGCGCGGATCATGATCATGTGGGGGCTGATCGGCGCGGCGATGATGTTCGTCAAAACGCCGATGCAGTTCTATGTCCTGCGCTTCATGCTCGGTCTGGCCGAAGCGGGATTCTTTCCCGGCGTGATCTTCTATCTTTCAACCTGGTTTCCCGCGCGCGAACGCGGCAAGGCAACCGCGATGTTCTATCTCGCCAATCCGCTCGCGGTGGCGGTGATGGGGGTGATTTCCAAGCCGCTGCTGGCGCTGGACGGGCATTTCGATTTGCGCGGCTGGCAGTGGCTGTTTCTGATCGAGGGCCTGCCTGCGGTAGCGATCGGGATCGGGGTGCTGTTGTGGCTGCCCGAACGCCCGGCAGGCGTGACATGGCTTGACGAAGGCGAGCGCAAAAGCCTGGTCGCCGCGGTCGAGAACCATCCCGCGCGCGAAGAGAGCCACGGCGCGCACGGAATGCTGGCGATCCTGGCCGACCGCCGGGTCTTGCTGCTGACTCTCATCTATGTGCTCACGCTCTCCGCTGGAACGACCTTCATCCTCTCTGGTCCCGCGATCCTGATGGAGCGCACCGGATGGGATCTGGGCGCGGTCGGCTCGCTCATCAGCCTTGGCGGACTGACGGCGGCGGCCTTCATGTTGATCGCGGGCTGGATCACCGACCGGCGGGGCGAGCGCTTCACCGTGCTGTTCGTTGCCCTGATTGCCGACACGCTGGGCTATGCGCTGATCGCGCTGGCGCCGTCGGCAGGGCTGGTCGCGGCCGGGGTGATCCTCAGCCAGGTGGGGCGCGGCGCGCATTCCACCGCGCAGGTCGCGCTGTGGGCCGACGTGCTCAAGGACCGGCGCATGGCGATCGGCGCGGCAGCGATCTCGACCATGGCGAACCTGGCGACCTTCGCGCTTCCCTTCGGTTTCGGCTGGGCGCGGGATGCGACCGGCAGCTACACGGCCGGGCTGTGGGCGCTGCCGGTGATGCACGTCCTGACGATGATTGCCGTGATGGCGCTGTGGAGAAGCCGCAAGCCTGCCTAATCAGGGCAAGCCTAGGCCTGGCGCGCGGCCAGCCACTCCTCCAGCCACTTGATCGTGTAGTCGCCGTGGATGAAATCGGGCTCGGTCATCAGCGCCTGGTGCAGCGGGATCGAGGTCTTGACCCCGCCAATCACCATTTCCTCAAGCGCGCGCTTCAGCCGCATGATGCAACCCTCGCGGGTGCGGCCTTTGACGATCAGCTTGGCGATCATCGAATCGTAATAGGGCGGAATCCGGTATCCGGCGTAAAGCCCTGAATCGACCCGCACGTTCATGCCCCCTGCGGCGTGATAGCTGCTCACCGTGCCGGGCGAAGGGGTGAAGGTCCAGGGATCCTCGGCGTTGATCCGGCATTCGATCGAATGGCCAGAAAACTCGATGTCCTCCTGCGCCACCGACAGCGGCTTGCCATCGGCCACGCGGATCTGTTCGCGCACCAGATCGACCCCGGTGATCGCCTCGGTGACCGGGTGTTCAACCTGCAGGCGGGTGTTCATTTCGATGAAATAGAACTCGCCGTTTTCCCACAGGAATTCGATCGTGCCTGCCCCGCGATAGCCCATGTCGGCCATCGCCTTGGCAACGATCCCGCCCATCCGGGCGCGTTCTTCCGGGCTGATGACGGGGGAGGGGGCCTCTTCCAGCACCTTCTGGTGACGGCGCTGAAGCGAGCAATCGCGTTCGCCCAGGTGGATGGCCTGGCCATTGCCGTCGCCGAACACCTGGAATTCGATGTGGCGCGGATTGCCAAGGTATTTCTCGATATAGACCGTGTCGTCGCCGAAGGCGGCCTTGGCCTCGCTCCCGGCCTGAGCCATCAGGCTGGGCAGTTCTTCGGGGGTGTTGCACACCTTCATGCCCCGCCCGCCGCCGCCCGATGCGGCCTTGATGATGACCGGATAGCCGATCTGCTCGGCGATCCTGGCGGCCTCGACCGGATCGCTGATTGCCCCGTCCGAACCCGGCACCAAGGGCAGGCCGAGTGCACCCGCGGTACGCTTGGCCTCGACCTTGTCGCCCATGGTGCGGATATGTTCGGGCTTGGGGCCGATCCAGGTGATGTTGTGCGCCTCGACGATCTCGGCGAACTTGGCGTTCTCCGAAAGGAAGCCGTAACCGGGATGGATCGCATCGGCATGAGCGATCTCGGCCGCGGAAATGATCGCCGCGACGTTGAGATAGCTGTCCTTGGCCGGGGGCGGGCCGATGCACACCGCGTGATCGGCCAGCCGTACGTGCATGGCATCGGCATCGGCGGTGGAATGCACCGCCACGGTCTCGATCCCCATTTCGTGCGCCGCGCGGTGAATGCGCAGCGCGATCTCGCCCCGGTTGGCGATCAGGATTCGCGAAATGCCCATTGCGGACGCGGCCTCAGGCGATCACGACCAGCGGCTGGTCGAATTCGACCGGCTGCGCATTTTCGACCAGCACCGCCTTGACCGTGCCGGCATTGGGGGCGACGATCGGGTTCATCACCTTCATCGCCTCGATAATCAGCAGGGTATCGCCCGCCTTGACCGTCTGCCCGACCGACACGAACGATGCCGCACCCGGCTCGGGCGAAAGGTAGACGGTCCCGACCATCGGTGATTTGACCGCGTCGGCGTGCTCTGCAGGCGCTGCCGCTGGCGTGGCAGCGGGTGCTGTAACCACCGGCGCGGCAACAGCAGCAGGAGGCGCTGCAATCGGCGCGGCAACCGCTGCGGCGGCGATCTGCCGGGCGACCTTGATCTTGCGATCGCCGTCCTCGACCTCGATCTCGCTCAGACCGGTCTCGGCCAGCAGTTCTGCCAGTTCGCGCACCAGCTTGGTGTCGATATTCATTCCGCCCGCGCTCCGTGCGTTGCCCTTTGCGTCGCTCATGCGTGCCCCTTGCTTGGTTATTGGCTCGCCTATGCGCGGCATGGGCGAAAGTGGCAAGGGGGTTAGAGCGGGGTTAGAGCGCGGCTGCCCGCTCCAGCGCGACCATATAGCTTTGCGCGCCGAGTCCCTTGACGCAATCGATCGCCGCCATGCCGACATAGGAGAGGTGGCGGAAAGGTTCGCGCGTTTCGGGATCGGACAGGTGAACCTCGATCACCTTGAGCTGGGTCGCCTTGATCGCATCGAGCAGCGCGATCGAGGTGTGGGTATAGGCCCCCGCGTTGAGCAGAACCGCATGAACCCCGTCGCGCCGGGCCTGGTGCAGCCAATCGACCAGCACGCCCTCGTGGTTGGTCTGGCGGCTCTCAACCTCCACGCCCAGCTCGGCTCCGCGCGCCGTCAGCCGCGCCGCAATGTCATCGAGCGTGTCGTGGCCATAGATTTCCGGCTCGCGCGTGCCGAGCAGGTTGAGGTTGGGTCCGTTGAGGACAAGGATCTTGGGCCTGGCCACCGGTTGTTGCGCCTCGGTTGCGGAGCGGGTCGCCAATCCATAGCCGCCCGGCAATGCGGCACAAGCGCAAAGCGTCGTGGTCTAGCCGTGATCCTGAAGGTTGGCCTCGGGATCGGTCGAATCAGGCTCGGTATCCTGAATTTCGGGTTCCGCTTCGACCATCGAGGGTGAATTCTGGGCGCTGCTGGCGCGCTTGGCGGCCTCCTCGGCGCGGTCGGCAGCCGCTTCGGCGCGTCTCGCTGCGGCTTCCGCAGCGGCGAGCTTTTCCGAAAGCGCCTGGTCCCGGTTGGTGCAACCGCTGGTCAACAGGCCCGCAATGACCACGAGGCCAAGCATCCGCATCGACTTGCCATGTGTTGCCCAGCGCGCGCCCAAGGGAATGCCTCCTGCCCCACGTTGCCGCAGGTTTGCGGCACCGGAGACAAGGCTGTAGCGCAAAATGATTACCCGAAGCTAACCATGCCGCCGGCGCCGGTGCCTATTTGTCGCTCCCGGCGATCTTGCCCCATTGCCGCGCCGCAGTGTAGCCAAGATAGCCGGTGCCGAACAGCGCATAGAGCGGCTCGGGAAGCCCGGCCAGATAGGCGTTCATGCCCTGGCCGATTGCCAGCGCCTTGTCGGGCGCGAAGGCGGCCAGCACTCCCATGGGCAGGGCGAACAGCAGCAGGATGTACATGACGTAGAGAAAGCTCGGCCGCGCGCGGCTGGTCCAGGGGTCGTGCGAATTGGCCTCGGCGACGATGGCCGCAAGGCGGGCATTGATCTCGGCCAGTTCCTGCGAGCCCTGCAGCTCGAGCAATTCCAGCTTGGCCTTTTCACGCTGGGCTTTGTCGGGGATCACCTTGTCGATGATCGAAACGATTGGACCGATCAGCGAATCGAGAATGGACATGCGCAAACTCCGTTGGAGAATAGGGGAGTGGAAATCATAACCAATGTGGGAAATGTAGGAAAATGATCTAGCCAAAATGGCGATAATTGGCGCAGGTTGCGCGTATGCGGGGCCCGGTTCTGCAAGGTTCACCCGAGCGGTTCCGCTTCATCAGGTTTCCCAAACTCGGGAATTGATCCGGCTATTGTTGCAGTGCACAATGAAGCATGCGCATTGCCATTGTCGATGAAAGCGCCACGCGCGCAGCGGTAATCCATGAGGGTTTGGCCGCGCTCGACGATTGCGAGATCTTTGTTGTTACCGAGCGGCGCGGTCTGGTGGCGCGGATCGGGGAGATCGCGCCGGACATCGTGCTGATGGATTTGGGCAATCCCTCGCGCGATGTGCTCGAAGAATACTTCTCGGTTTCCCGGGCGCTGGCCCGCCCGATCGCGATGTTCGTTGATGAAAGCGACGAGGCGGCGATTGCGGCATCGATCGACGCCGGGGTCTCTTCATATGTTGTTGACGGACTGGCGCCGCACCGGATCCGCCCGATTCTCGACCTTGCTGTCCGGCGCTTCAACGCATTTGCCCGGCTTCAGACCGATCTTGACGAGGCAAGGGGCAAGCTGGCCGAGCGTGAGACTATCGATCGGGCCAAACGGATCTTGATGGACAGTCGGTCGATCGGCGAACCGCAGGCCTATGCCGAACTGCGCAAGACCGCGATGGATCGGGGGCGCCGCATCGTCGAGATCGCCGAAGCCGTGGTGACGGCGCACCAATTGATGGGAGGAAAACCATGACCCGGGAACTCGGAATTGGATTCCTTCCGCTGGTTGATGCCTGTTTGCCGATCCTGGCGCACGAACATGGTTTTGCGGAAGATGAGGGGCTGTCCCTGCGGCTTGTCCGTTCGCTCAGCTGGGCGACGGTCCTCGACAGATTGCTCTATGGCCATTGCGATGCTGCGCATCTGGTAGCGCCGCTGGCGATCGCCACCACGCTGGGGCGGAGTCGTCCGTCGCAGCCGCTGTCGGTGCCCTTCGTGCTGGGGCTCAATGGCAACGCGATCACCTTGCGTCCCGATCTCGCCGAAAAGGTCTGTCCGGCGGGGCGGCTGGGCGACCCGCGGATCGTTGGATTGACTCTTGCGGCGCTGGCAAAGACCAGCGCGAGCCAGGGCAAACGCATGCGATTTGGCGTGGTTCATCGCTATTCAAGCCACAACTACATGCTGCGTTACTGGTTGGCGGCATGCGGCATTCGGCCCGATCACGACGTAGAGATCGTCACAGTCGCGCCGCCATTCTGCGCCGACGCGCTTGAGGCGGGCGAGGTTGACGGGATTTGCGTGGGTGAACCATGGAACTCGGTCGCGGTAGAGCGCGGCGCGGGGCGGATCGTGCTGGCTACGGCCCAGATCTGGAGGCGCGGGGTGGAAAAGGTGCTGGCCCTGCGCGAGCCTGTGCTGGAGGATCGTCGTGAAGATGTGGAAGCGTTGATTCGTGCTCTGGTTCGCGCTGCTCGCCATTTCGTCGATCCAGGCAATTGGCAGGCCAACGCCGCAATTCTGGCTCGCTGCGAATACCTCGACGGTTCAGCCGAACTGATCCAGCGGGCGATCTCCGATCGTCTGCTGCTCGCGCGAGGGACGAATCCAGTGCGTTTTGCCGACTTCATGTTCCAATATCGCGAAGCGGCGAATTTTCCCTGGGTGAGCCAGGCCGAGTGGCTCTACTCCCAGATGGTGCGCTGGGACGGCATGAAATTCAGTGAAGCGGATGCGGCCTTGGCCACGCGGGTGTTCCGTCCCGATGTCTATCGCAGGGCCCTGGCAGGTACTGACGAGCCGCTTCCAGGGGCGAGCTCCAAGGTCGAAGGAAGCCTGGGCGGAACGACCGTGGTGGGCACACAGCAGGGTGCCATTACACTGGAAAAAAACAGCTTCTTTGATGGAATGATTTTCGACCCCCACGATCTCAAGGGTTACCTGTCGCGCCTGCCTTGAGCAGTCTTTTTGCTGCGCTGCAAAAAATCGCTTTACCTCGGGCCCGCGAATCGCTTACCCATCGCGTTGCTGCATTGCCGCGATCCAAGGATGGGTCGCGCCGGGCAAGTGGCTAGAAACTGACATTGCGTGGCAACGGTGCCGCCCGATCCGGTCCAATTGGACCCGTATCGAGGCGGCTTTTTTGCGTGCGCGAAATGGAGCGCCGAGGCAATGCCCCTAAACCGTTCAGCGTGCGATCAGCGAGGCGAGCAGTGCCACGCCGAGCGCAATGCTGACGAGCTGCCAGAACAGCACCGGATTGCGCTCCACCAGCGGCAGCGCGCGCCTGGGTCCGATTTCCAGCGTGCCGCCGCCTTCCAGCTTGCGCAGCAGCTCCACAACGTCCCCAAATCGCGCATCGCGTTCGGGCTGGATCGCGGTAAGGATCGCATCGTCGAGCCAGCTTGGGATCTCGGAGCGGTGGCGCGAGGGCGCAGCGGCCCGGCCAAATCGCGGGCGCTGAAAGGCTTCCTGTTCTCCATAGGGCCACTTGCCGGTGAACCAGCGGTAGAGCGTGACGCCCAGCGCGAACTGGTCGGTCAGCGCGTCCCCTGCATTGCCTTCGAATTGCTCAGGGGCCATGTACCCGGGGGTTCCGGGAATTTCATCGACCCGAAAGTCCTCTACCCGGGGCAGGCGGGCAACCCCAAGGTCGATCAGCTTCAATCCGCCATCGGCGGTCAGCATGGCGTTGTCGGGCTTGATATCGCGGTGCACCACGTCGATCCGGTGCAGTGCGGCCACCGCGCGGGTCAGCTTGATCGAAGCATCCAGTCCGGGCTTGAGACCGGGGAGTCCGCGTTCCATTCGCTGGGCCATGGTCTCACCCTCAAGGAACGGCTGAACCACGTAGAGTGCGCATTGCCGATCAGGTCTGACCGGGTGGGCGGCCAGAACGAATGGGCTGGCAACGCGCTGGGCCAGCAGCAATTCCCGCGCGAAGGCCAGCCGCAAGGCCCGCTCGGACAAGACCTCGCGGCGAGGGAATTTGAGCACCACACGGCTTCCATCTTCGCTATCGACAGCCTCCAGCAGCGTGGCGTGGCGCCCCTCAGACAGAACCCGGGTCGCGCGAAAGCCATCGATGCTTTCGCCCAGGCCGGGCGGCTGGGCAAAAGGCAGGGCCGAAAGTCCTGCCAGGATTCCATCGTGATCGGGCGCCGGCAGGCGAACGATATCGATTACCAGGGCCGTCGCGTTGTCCTTGCCGCCCGCAGAGATCGCGGCTTGTGCCAGTTCGTCGGCGGTAGCCTCGGCACTGGTATTGGCCCCCAGGATCGCAGCGATCTTTGCGGGCGAAAGCACGCCGTGGACACCATCACTGGTCAGCAGCAGGCGGTCGTGTTCGGACAATTCGATGTCGGCGTGATCGAGCCGCAGCTCGCTCTCGATCCCCAGGGCGCGGATCAGCACATGGCGCAGATCGGGCTCGGAGCGGACGTGGTCGCTGGTCAGGCAGGTCAGCCGACCGTTCGAAAAACGCCAGGCGCGGCTATCTCCGACATGGACCAGATGGGCGCGCCGCCCGCGCAGCGCAAAGGCGGTGAAGGTTGCTGCGCTGTTGGTCATGATTTCGCCGCAGCTCTGGGCATGGAGCCAGCGGTTATAGGCCGCCAGCGGCGCCTGCATGGCCCGGGCCGGGCCGACGGTGTCGGGCATGGCATAGAACCCCTCGATCAGCGCCCGCACGGCCAGTTCTGCCGCAACGCGTCCGGCCTTGCCCCCCGAAACTCCGTCAGCCACCGCGGCAATGATGCCGTGACGCGCCCGTTCCAGCGCCGTGGCGAGGTGAACCCCGCCGAAATCCTGATTTTCCGCTCTCGGCCCGGTCAGGCTGGCAAAGCCTATGGCAACAACCAGTTCGCCCTCGCTGCGCATCGATCCGTTTCGCCCCTTACGCGCACGGGCACGTCGCCCGCCCGCGTAAGGATCGTTTCCTCCCCCGTTCCGTCAAGCCTCAGGAGAGCCTAATCATGGCAACGCTTGCGATGACCCCGGATGCCTCGACCATCCCCACCGGCAAGCCATTCTGGCAATCCGGTCACCGGCCGACTTTGCTGGCCGCTTTTCTCTATTTCGATATTGCTTTCATGTGCTGGGTGATGCTGGGCCCGTTGGCGCCGATCATTTCCAAGGATCTTGGACTCGATCCCGCGCAAAAGGGTTTCATGGTTGCCGTGCCGACCCTGGCCGGTGCGTTGATCCGCCTGGTTAACGGCTTCATGGTCGATCGGATCGGCCCCAAGTTGACCGGGACGATAAACCAGATTGTGGTCATCGCCGGATTGTTTGCAGCCTGGTATTTCGGGGTTTCGACCTACGAAGGGACGCTGGCAGTGGGCGTGATCCTGGGCTTTGCCGGGGCAAGCTTTGCGGTTTCTCTGCCGCTGGCTAGCCGGTGGTATCCGCCCGAACATCAGGGCAAGGCGATGGGGATTGCCGGAATGGGCAATTCGGGCACGGTATTTGCCGCGCTGTTCGCCGCTCTGCTGGCCAAGGCCTATGGCTGGAACAACGTCTTCGGCCTGGCGCTGATCCCGCTGGTGGCGGTCTTCGCATTCTACCTGATCGCCGCCAAGGACAGTCCGGATCAACCCGCTCCGAAGCCGATGTCGGCTTACGCGGCCGTACTCAAGGAAGGCGATGCCTGGTGGTTCATGCTGTTCTACTTCGTCACCTTTGGCGGCTTCGTCGGCCTTTCGGGCTCATTGCCGACCTTCTACGCTGACAGTTTCGGCGTAACCCCGGTGATCGCTGGCTACTGCACAGCCGCGGCAGTGTTCATGGGATCGCTGCTGCGCCCGATTGGCGGAGCGCTTGCTGACCGCTTTGGCGGGATCAAGACCCTTACGGTGGTCTATGTCGTGGCCGCAGCGTTGCTGGGCGTGATCGCCCTGGTCGGAACTTCTGGCCTTGCCTTGGCAGTAGCGCTGTTCGTTGCGGTGATGGGTACGCTGGGTGTGGGCAATGGTGCGGTGTTCCAGTTGGTGCCGCAGCGGTTCCGCAAGGAAATCGGGGTGATGACCGGGCTGGTTGGTTTCGGTGGCGGACTGGGTGGGTTTTATCTTGCCTCTTCGCTGGGAGCGATCAAGAAGGCCACCGGCAGCGCTTCGATCGGATTCCTGATCTTCGCCGCGCTGGCGGTGATCGCGCTGATCGGGCTGACCTCGGTCAAGAGCCGCTGGCGGACAACCTGGGGTGCCGCGCTTCAGGGTGCACGGATCTGATCCGCATCGAGGCGGAACCGCGCGTTCCGCCCCACCGTCAGCCAGCAAATCCTGGCGGCGTTGCAATCCCACGGGAGAGGATTGCCAGGCAGATTCCATGCCATCTTGGAGACCTGCGATGAAAACCCTAGCCACCGCCGCCGCCGCGCTGGTCGCGCTGACCGCCAGCCAAACCGCGCTCGCCGCGCCGGGCGATCCCGTAGCGATCGGCAGCGGATTGAGCCTTGATCCGATCATCGAAGGGCGGCTGCGTTTTGAAACGATCGACACGCCCGCACTCGATGCCGACGCGCTGACCATGCGGCTGCGCGCCGGGTTTGAGGTCAAGCACAAGGCAGGGCTGGCGTTGCTGGCCGAAGCCGAGGGCACACTGGCCATGATACAGGATTACAATGCCTTTGCCTTCACGATTGCCGACAGCCAGCGCCGTCCAGGCTATGCGGTCGTAGCCGATCCGATGAATGTCGAGCTCAACCGATTGCAGCTGCAATACAAGTCCAAGCCGCTGACCGTTACCCTGGGGCGCCAGCGGATCAACCTCGACGATCAGCGCTTCGTCGGTTCGGTCGGCTGGCGGCAGAATGAGCAGACTTTCGATGCGCTGCGCGGAGAGGGAAAGCTGGGATCGGTCAGCCTCGATGCGACCTATGCGATCAGTCAGCGCACGATACTGGGGATCGATGCAGGGCCGCGATTGGCTTATGATGGCGACTTCGTCTTTCTCGGCGTCGGGGCCAAAATCGGCCCAGTCAACCTTAAGACCTTCGCCTATCTGCTTGACTACGATCCAGCGGAGCAGTTGGGGGCACTGGCAACCAGCAAT
>JAKOWQ010000405.1 GCA_029781465.1 Pseudomonadota bacterium | reverse complement strand
CGGCGCGCGGGATCGGTATATTGCTCGCCGTGTACGGTGGTGCCGTGGGCGAGCAGGCGCAGGTTGTGCTCGGGATAGGTCCGTACGGTGTGGATCCCGAAGTAGGAGCGATGCCGAATCCCCTCTCTGCTGGCGGCGATGGTCTCGTGCCCGCCCTCGGCGATCATCGCAGCCAGCAGCAGTGCCAGCACCGCGCCGCGCCACGGGATCAGCGCAAGGCCAACCACGGCCAGCGCGGCACCGGGCAGCCAGCGCTGGGGGCCGGGTTCGGCCAGTTGGCTGACGTCATAGAGCCGCCAGAGCAGAATCCCCGCGATCAGCACGGCCAGGGCGACAACCGTGCCGGTCAGGATGCGGTCCATCCCGGGGCGCCGGGTCCAGTCGGGCAGGCTGCCCTGCGGCAGCAGCGCCGCGGCGGCCAGCACCAGCAAGGGATGCTCCCACGCCCAGTCGAACAGCAGCGGAGCGACCAGCGCGGTGAACAGCCCGCCCAGCGCTCCACCCGCCGCCATCGCCAGATAGAACGTGGTGAGCTGCTCCGGCGCGGGGCGCAGGTCGTAGAGGCGGGAATGAAGCGCCACGCAGACCACGAACAGCAGGACCACGCTGACCAGCACCGGGATCAGGCCGTGATCCCCGCGCGAGATCATCGCCAGTGCGCCGCCGAACAGCATCACCGGCCAGGCCAGCGCCGAAACGATCCGTGCCGGTCCGCGCCGGTCCGCGAAGGCGAGCGACATCGAGGCCAGGTAGAGCCCCAGCGGGATCACCCACAGCAGCGGCATGGCGAAGATGTCGGTGGTGAGGTGGGTGGTGGTTGAGAGCATCAACCCCGAGGGCACCGCCGCCAGCGCCAGCCACAGCGCCAGTGTGCCGCGCGGGATCGGCGCAAGCCGGGCAGTGCCCGGGATCGCCGCCGCGTGTGTCCGGCGCATGGCCGCGCTGGCCGCGGTGAGCAGGATCAGCGCGGCGAAACCCGCGCTCCACGCCCAGGCCTGCTGGGGCAAGGCCAGCAAGGGCTCGGCGAGCAGCGGATAGGCCAAAAGCCCGCCGAAGCTGCCCAGGTTGGAGGCGGCGTAGAGCGCCCAGGGCTGGCCGGCGCCGGGCGCGGCGAAATACCAGCGCTGCATCAGCGGGGCCTGGGCCGAAACCAGAAAGAACACCGGCCCGATCGACAGCGCCAACAGCGCGGGAACCCACAATGCCTCCCAGCCCGGCGCGGGCGGTGGCAGGGCGGCAAGCCCCACCGGCAGGCTGAGCAGCGCCAGCAGCAGCAAGGCAAGATGGATCGCGGCCTGGCGGCGAATGGCAAAGCGGCCCAGCCAGTGGGCATAGCCATAGCCGCCCAGCAGCAGCGCCTGATAGACCAGCATCGCGCTGTTCCAGACGTTGGGTGCCCCGCCCAGCCGCGGCAGGACCATGCGCGCGACCATCGGCTGGATGAGGAACAGCAGGAACGAGCCGGTCAGGATCGTGACGGCGAACAGCGCGCGCGCCGGGCGGGAGCGAGAGCTCAAGCCGGGCGCCCGATGGCGTAGACGATGTGCCGGCACAGCGGATGGCCGGGGGCAAAGCGAGGGTGGTCGAAATCGAGCTCGGGCCGGCGGACCATTCCGATCCGCTCCATCAGCCCCCACGAGGCGGCGTTGGCCGTCACGGTCCAGGCGGCAATGCGCGGCGCATCGCGGTGCGCCCAGCCCCAGTCCAGCGAGGCCAATGCCGCTTCGCGCGCATAGCCCTTCCCCCAGGCTTCGCGGCGCAGCCGCCAGCCGATCTCGAGCTCGTCCGGCACGGCCGTTCCGGCATGGCCGCCCCGGCGCAGCCCGCAAAAGCCCAGCATCGCGCCATCCTCCTTGCGTTCGATCGCCCAGAAGGTGTGGCCTCTTTCGCGGCCTTCGCCGGCAAGCCGGTCGATCACCGCATCGCTGGCCTCGCGCCCGACCGGCCCATCGAGGTGAAGCATCACCTGCGGATCGGCGCTCATCTCCGCAAAAGGCGCGCGATCCTCATCGCGCCAGTGGCGCAGGATCAGCCGTTCGGTCTCGATCACGCGCCTAGCAGCCGTGCGGCATGGGCGGCGTGGTAGGTCAGCACCCCCGAACAGCCCGCGCGCTTGAAGGCCAGCAGCGTCTCGAGCACCAGCGCCTCGCGATCACCCGCCCCGGCCGCGGCGGCATGTTCGATCATCGCGTATTCGCCGCTCACCTGATAGGCGAAGACCGGCACCTCGAACGCCTCCTTCACCCGCCGCACGATGTCGAGATAGGGCAGGCCGGGCTTGACCATGACGCTGTCCGCCCCCTCAGCAAGATCGAGTTCGACCTCGCGCAGCGCTTCCTCGGCGTTGGCAGGGTCCATCTGGTAGGTCTTCTTGTCCCCCTTGAGCAGCCCCCGGCTGCCCACCGCGTCGCGGAACGGGCCATAGAAGGCCGAGGCATATTTGGCGGCATAGGACATGATCTGGACATTGACGTGGCCCGCACCCTCGAGCGCGTCGCGAATCGCGCCGATCCGGCCATCCATCATGTCGGACGGGGCAATGACGTCGGCCCCGGCGGCAGCCTGGTTGAGGCTTTGCCCGACCAGCACCTCGACCGTGGCATCATTGAGCACATAGCCCGCACCGTCGATCAACCCGTCCTGCCCGTGGCTGGTATAGGGATCGAGCGCGACGTCGGTCAGCACCCCGATGTCGCCGCCGCAGGCCTGCCTGATCTCCCGGATTGCCCGGCACATCAGGTTATCGGGGTTGAGTGCCTCGGCCCCGTCCGCGCTGCGCCGCTCAGGCTGGGTGTTGGGAAACAGCGCCAGGCAGGGGATGCCCAGTGCCGCCGCTTCTTTGGCGCGCTCGGCGATCCGGTCGACCGACCAGCGCGAGACGCCCGGAAGCGAGGCGATCGGTTCTTCCACGCCCTGCCCCTCGGTGACGAACAGCGGCCAGATCAGGTCGGCGGGGGTCAGCACCGTCTCGCGGTGCAGGGCGCGGCTCCAGGCGCTGGCGCGGGTGCGGCGCAGGCGGGTGGCGGGGAAGGGTCCGGTCATGCGCGGGTCTTAGGCGCGCAATTCCATTCCTTCAATTCCCCAGACGGTCGATCTCACGTTGGGGGGCCATCCCCGGCGCGGCCTGGCGCGGGGCGAGGCTGCTCATCGCCGCGCCTGGCGTTACTGCCTTGAGCTGGGCCAGCCGGGTCCGGAAGGCGGCCAGTTCGCGCGCATCGACCTGCTGGGTGATAGTGAAGGCAACGGTCAGCGGATTGACCGGAGTTCCATTGCGATAGACCTCGTAGTGCAGGTGCGGCCCGGTCGAGAGCCCGGTCGATCCGACATAGCCGATCACCTGCCCGCCGCGCACCCGTGTGCCCGAGGCCACCGCGATCCGGCTCATGTGACCATAGCCGGTGCCAAACCCGCCGCCGTGATCGAGCCGCACGTAATTGCCGTGTCCGCCGTGCCACCCGGCATAGCTCACCACGCCATCGCCCACCGCGTAGATCGGCGAGCCATAGGCGGCGCCGAAATCGACCCCGGCATGCATCCGGGTATAGCCCAGGATCGGATGGCGCCGCGCCCCGAAGGTCGAGGTGACCCGGCCGACCACCGGCATGAAGGTGCCGGTGCGTTGCTGGCCCATCCCCGAAGCCTCGAAGAACTGGCCCTCGCTGCCCCAGCGCAGCAGCTGCGCCTTGGCCTTGCCATCGTGCTCCAGCCCGGCGAACAGCAGATCCCCCACCTGCGTTTCCCCGCTGGCCGAGCGCTTGTAGGCGACGACGATATCGAAGGTGTCGCCCGGCTCGATCGCGCTGTCGAGGCTGAGATGCTGGTCGATCGCCTGCAGATATTGCTGAATGGCTTCAATCGGCGCGCCGGTTGAGCGGGCCGAGAGATAGAGGCTGGTACCGACCGTGCCGCGAATTCTGAGCGGCGTGGTATCGACCGCAAGCGCATGGCGTTGCAGCGTCAGAACCCCGTCAGCCCGAACAAGGCTGAGATCGAGATCGAAACGCGCCCGCATCGCCAGGCGTTCGAGCGGACGGGCACCGCTGGCAGGATCGTGCTGACCCAGAGTCAGATCGACCTGGGTCCCCGGCGCAATCTGACCGGGCGGAACCACGTCCGCGATCAGCATTTCGGCGCGCCGTGCATCCCCCTGCGACGCCCCGGCCCGAATCAGCATGGCGGCAAGCGAATCGCCCTGCCCAAAGGTGGCGGCGAGCTGGATCCGGGCGCGCTCCGGCGCCTGAGCGATCGGCACCACCGCTGCGCCGGGAGCCATGCGCCGCCCGCTGTCCGCGCCCAACGCGAGCGGAAGAATCATCTGGCTGCGAAATTCATCGCGCGCGGCATCGTCGATGCGCATCGCCGGTGCGGCGGCAAGGGACGAGAAATCGGGCGTGAAAGCCAGGGCCAGAACGATCAGGGCAAGCATCGTTCCCAGACCGCGAAACCACTGCGCGCTGCCGATGTCTTCGGCAAGATCGGGCACCTGGTTGAGCGCGGCGAGCCTTTGGCGCAACTGCGCCAGCCGCCAGGGCCGGGATGGCGTCGTGATTGCCTGGGCGTGCGACAAGGCGGCCGCGCCCGTGGCAGGGCCACCGTGTCCCGATTCCAGCACTTCGCGCGGCTTGAACAAGAAAAGTTCCCGGTACCGTGGCTCGATGTCCTCCCATGCACCCGGTGTGGTTAATCTTCGCCTAAGTCCGGGAGGGAAACGACCATTCCTGTTTCGGGACAGTTGCTTGCGGGAATTAACCAAACCGTGCCTTGCAAGGCGCGGGCGGGCGATGCCACATTCCCCGAAATGCCCCCCCGGTCGCCCGCCAATCACCGCGTTTCGGACAGCCGCGTCAAAGCCGTGTTGGGGCCCACCAACACCGGCAAGACCCACTACGCGATCGAGCGGCTGTGTGCCCATTCCTCGGGCGCTATCGGCTTTCCGCTGCGCCTGCTGGCGCGCGAGGTTTATGACCGGGTGGTTGCGATCAAAGGTGCCGACAAGGTCGCGCTGATCACCGGCGAAGAGCGGATCGAGCCGCCCGGCGCGCGCTGGCTGCTGTGCACGGTCGAAGCCATGCCCGGCGATGCCGATCTGGCCTTCGTCGCGCTCGACGAGGCCCAGCTCTGCGCCGACCGCGAACGCGGCCACGTTTTCACCGACCGGCTGCTCCATGCCCGCGGCCGGGAAGAGACCCTTCTGCTCGGATCGGCCACGCTCGCGCCGATGGTCGAGGCCTTGCTGCCCGAAGCGGAAATCATCGGACGTCCGCGCTTTTCGACCCTCAGCCACGCCGGCGCGAAAAAGCTTTCGCGCGTGCCGCCGCGCAGCGCGATCGTCGCCTTTTCGGCCGAGCAGGTCTATGCCGTGGCCGAAATGCTGCGCCGGTTTCGCGGCGGAGCGGCGGTGGTGATGGGCGCGCTCAGCCCCGAAACCCGCAACAAGCAGGTGGCGCTGTTCCAGTCGGGCGAGGTCGACTACCTCGTCGCGACCGATGCGATCGGAATGGGGCTCAATCTCGATCTTGGCCATGTCGCCTTTGCCGGGCTTTCCAAGTTCGACGGCCAGCGCCAGCGCCGCCTGACCAGCGCCGAGATGGCTCAGATCGCCGGGCGCGCGGGGCGGCATCAACGGGACGGCACCTTCGGGACGCTCGCGGGAACCGGCAGCCACGACGCCGAGTTTCGCGAGGAGGAGGTGTTCGCGATCGAGGAACACCGCTTTCCGCCGTTGACCCGGCTGTTCTGGCGCGAATCCGAACCCCGCTTCGCCGCGCTTGACCTCCTGATCGCGGATCTGGAAAGTACGCCGACCAGTCCCGAACTGGCTCCGGCGCCCGAGGCCATCGACCTTGCGGTATTGAAATACCTCTCGGCCGATCCGCAGCTTGCCGCCACGGTGCGCGGTGAAGCATTGGTCCGGCGCTTCTGGGAGGTTTGCAGCCTGCCCGATTTTCGCGGCTACGGAACCGACAACCATGCCCGCTTCGTGGCCCGGCTGTGGGAGGATCTGCGCGGCGGCCAGCTGGGCGGCGAATTCGTCGCCCGGTCGATCGCCGATCTCGACAATGTCACCGGCGATATCGACACCTTGCAGATGCGCATCGCCGCGATCCGTTCGTGGGCCTACATAGCCCAGCGCCCCGACTGGATCCTTGCCCGCGAAGAAATGTCCGCGCGCGCCCGCGCGGTCGAAGCCCGCCTGTCCGACGCGCTCCACGCGCGCCTGACCGAACGGTTTGTCAATCGCCGCACCTCGGTGCTGATGAAAAAATTGGGAACGGATACAGCCTTGTTGCCTGTTGCATGTGAGAACGACGAAATTCTGGTCGATGGCGAACATATCGGTAAGCTTGTGGGGTTCCGCTTCGCGGTCGATCCGCTCGCCCGGCTTGCCGATCGCAAGTTGCTGCTCGCCGCAGCCGAAAAGCACCTCCCGGGCTTGCTCGGCGCACGGGCTGAGGCCCTTGTCGAGGATGCGGCGAGCGGCGAATCCGGCATCGCTCTCGACGCAACGAGCCTAGTCTGGCGCGGTGCCCCCCTTGCCCGTTTGGTTCCGGGACGCTCGGTGCTGACCCCTCGGATAGAACCCGATCCCTCGCTCGAGGCCATCCCACCGGCACCGCGCCAGGCCCTGCTCGATGCGCTGGAGGCTTGGCTGGGGCGCCAGTTCGAGGCGCTTGAGCCGCTGCGCCGGTTCGAGGCGGCAAGCCTCGAGGCCGAGGCCGGACCCGAACTGCGTGCCTTGCTGATCCGGCTGGTCGATGGCGGCGGGCTGTTGGTCCGCGCCGGATCGGGCTTCGACCGGTTGAGCCCCGAACAGCGCGCGCGGCTGCGCAAGCTCGGCTTGTGGATCGGCGCGCTCGACCTTTTCCATCCGGCCATGCTCAAGGCGCGCGCGCTGGCCGCCTGGCGGTTGTTGCAGGCGGTGCGCAGACACGCTCTGCCCGAATCGCCAACCGGTATGCCGGTTGTGATCGATCTTCCCGGCAAGGCACCTTGCCCGCCCTGCTATCGCCGGCTCGGCGCGCAAGGCCTGCGGATCGACATGGCCGAACGGGTACTGAGCGAGGCCCACGAGGCACGCGCGCGCGCGAAAACGCGGACCTTTGCAATCAACCCGGCCTTTGCGGTCTCGCTGGGCCTGAACCAGTCCAGCCGGGCGCATCTGCTGCGTCTGGCCGGTTTTACCGGTTCGAACCCGCCGCCGCTTGCCGAAGGGATGTTCGGCCCACCTCAGCCGCAGCGCTGGCGCTGGGTTGCACCGCGTCTGCGGGCGGGCAAGGCCGGACCGGACGATCGATCAGGGAAGACCGATCCGGCCAGCCCCTTCGCCGCGCTGGCCAAGCTGGTGCGCTGATGCGGATCGACAAGTTGCTGTGGTTCCTGCGCTTCGCCAAGACCCGGGCGCTGGCCCAGCATTGGGTGCTGGAAGGGCACATCCGGCTCAACGGGCGCCGGGTGGAAAAGCCTGGCGCCATGGTCGGGCCCGGCGATACCCTGGTTCTGCCGCTGCCCCAGGGTGTCCGGGTGATCGAGGTTGTGGCGCTGCCGGCGCGGCGCGGTCCGGCACAAGAAGCGCGGCTATGCTATCGCGCGCTTGACGCGAGCGGCGAAAATCCCATAGCAGCACAGGCAAGCCAATCGCCTGAGGGGACACGCCTGCCATGACCTATGTCGTTACCGATGCCTGCATCCGCTGCAAGTACATGGACTGCGTCGAGGTCTGCCCGGTGGATTGCTTCTATGAGGGTGAGAACATGCTGGTGATCAACCCCAGCGAATGCATCGATTGCGGGGTGTGCGAACCCGAGTGCCCGGCCGAAGCGATCCTGCCCGATACCGAAAGCGGTCTGGAACAGTGGCTTGAGCTTAACGCCAAGTATTCCGCCGAATGGCCCAATATCACCACCAAGAAGGACACGCCCGCCGACGCGGATGACTTCAAGGGGGTCGAGGGCAAGTTCGACAAGTTCTTCTCTGCCGAGCCTGGCGAGGGCGACTGAACGCGCGCGGCGCAAGGCCCGGCGCACCGCCGCCAGCCTGTCTGATACCGGTACAGGATGTGCGACAGCGGCGAGATTCTCGCCGCTGGCAATTTTGTTGCGAACATGTTATATAATGGTCCAACTCGGGCGGGAATCGCTTTCCGCTCCACGCGTGCATTCTTCTGAAAGGCAGGACGGACAGATCGGTTGATGGGGCACATCGGACCGGACCGGCGCGGTATTTCCCGCTCTGGCAGGACGACTCCCGAACCGGTGGCGCACGGCGCCAGCCCTTCCTGGCGAGCGAAAGGACGTTTCATGGTAGCCAAGGCACATGCCTTCGATGTTGGCGATTACGTTGTCTATCCCAAGCACGGCGTCGGCCGGGTGATCGAACTGCAGGAGCAGGAGATCGCCGGAATGAAGCTTGAGCTTTATGTGCTGCGCTTTGAGAAGGAACGCATGACCCTGCGCGTACCGACCAACAAGGTCGAGGCGATCGGAATGCGCAAGCTGTCCTCGGACAAGACCCTGCGCGAGGCGCTCGATACCCTCAAGGGCAAGCCCAAGGTCAAGCGCACCATGTGGTCGCGCCGCGCCCAGGAATACGAAGCCAAGATCAACTCGGGCGATCTGGTGTCGATCGCCGAAGTGACCCGCGATCTGTTCCGCGCCGACGATCAGCCCGAGCAGTCCTATTCCGAACGGCAGATCTTCGAAGCCGCCTCCTCGCGCCTGGCGCGCGAACTCGCGGCGATGGAAAAGACCGACGAACCCGCCGCGCTGAAGAAGATCCTGGCGATCCTCAACGAGCACGCGCCCAAGTATTACGCGGAACAGGCTACCGCCTGATCCGGCCCTGATCGCGGGAATCGGAGGGGTCGTCGCACACGCGGCGGCCCCTTTTCCGTATGCGTCCCTTGCCACTACCGCTCTAGTGTATTATATCAATAATACGCATTGCCGCCTTGTGCGGAAACGGAGGAGATGGCTGATGAAGCTTGGCAAGATTTTCAATGCCCTGGCCCCGGTGATCGCGGTGGTCATGGCCACGGGCGCCGCCGGTTGCGACGGCATGAACATTTCGATCAACGGCGAAGATGGCAAAAAGCTGTCCGAACTCGACATGAGTGGTGCTCCGCCCGAGGAACTCGTGCTGCTTGGGCCGGATACGGTCGAGGTGACCGCCGGTGACAAGCTGGCGATCAGCGTCGATGGCGATCCCGAGGCGGCCGAACGGGTGCGCTTCACGCTCAAGGATGGCACGCTGGGCATCCTGCGCAAGGACAAGGACTGGTCCGGCGGCAACAAGGTCGCCGTGGTCCATGTTACCATGCCCGCTCCCAAGGAAGTGACCATGGCCGGATCGGGCAAGATCACCGCGGCGGCTCTCGCCCCCAAGGCCAAGGTAACGATCGCCGGTTCGGGCCTGATCGAAACTCCCGGCCTGGCGGGCGAATCGCTTGACCTGACGATCGCGGGATCGGGTTCCTACCGCGCAGCGGGCAACATCGGCTCGCTCGACATGACCGTTGCCGGATCGGGCTCGGCCGAAGCCGATGCGCTGCGGGTCGACAAGGCCAAGATCTCGATCGCCGGTTCGGGCAATGCCAGCTTCATGTCGGACGGCGAAGTCGATGCCTCGATCATGGGTTCGGGCTCGGTCAAGGTGAAGGGCCGCGCGAAATGCACCGTCAGCGCGATGGGTTCGGGCAAGCTCTATTGCGAAACCGCGCCCGAGGCCAAGGACGCCGAATAGTCCCGGATCAGGCAGCGGCGCGGCACAACCGATCGTTGATCGCCGCGCCGATGCCTTGGTCCGGCACCGGCGCCACCGCGATCCGCGGCTGCGGGGCGGCTGCCGCCAAGTGCAAGCACGCATAGAGGTGCGCCGCCGCTTCGGCCAGATCGCCCGAAGCGGACAGGTTGGTGTCCCCTTGCCGATCACCGAAGCCGATCCAGAATTCGTCCGCTGCCGCCTCGCGCGCGTTGAGCCGCACCGGCTTGCCGGGGGCATAGTGGCTGGCAAGCTGCCCCGGCGCCTCGATCCGCGCCGTCGTGGCGTCACTCTCCGCTCCGAGAATGGCGGAAATCTGGGCTTTGGTTACCGGGCCAGGGCGCAGGACCTGCCATGTGCCATCGGCCCGCAGGGCAACGATGGTGCTTTCGATCCCCGCCGCGCAGGCACCGCCATCGAGAATCAGCCCCGCAGCCTGGCCCAGCGAAGCGGCGACATGTTCCGCCCGGGTCGGGCTGACACCGCCCGAGCGGTTGGCCGAGGGAGCGGCAAGCGGAAGGCCGCTTTCACCAAGCAAGGCCCGGATCGCCGGATGGGCCGGACAGCGCAGCGCGATGGTTTCGAGCCCCGCGGTCACCGCCGGAGCGATTCGCGCGCCTGCCCTGAGCGGCACGACCATGGTTAGCGCGCCTGGCCAGAAGGCCTCCGCCAGCTTGCGCGCATTTGCGCCGATTTCGGCAAGCGTTTCCGCCTGATCGAGCGAGGCGACATGGACAATCAGCGGGTTGAAATCGGGCCGCCCCTTGGCGCGGTAGATTGCCGCTACGGCATCGGCACTGTCAGCCCGTGCGGCCAGGCCATAGACCGTTTCGGTAGGCACCGCGACCAGCGCCCCGCCGCGCAGTCGTTCGGCTGCCCGGGCAATCCCGGCGGAATCGGCCCGCACGATTGGCGGATGCTGATGCTTGCCCATCATGCCCTCCCGCTATAGGCGCAGTTCGATAAAGCCAAGGAAAAGCGCCATGACCTTTACCGCCCCAACCGCCGATCAGGTTCTTGCGATCCGGGTCAACGCCGGGATCGAGGAGCTTGCCGCGAATCCCCGCTTCAGCGCTGCCAGCGCCGATATGGTCGAGGCCATCGTCGAGGGGATCGGCCAGTTCGCGGCGGGGGAATTTGCCCCGCTCAACCGGATCGGCGATCTGGAGGGGGCCAGGCTGGCGAACGGCACGGTCAGCCTGCCGGCGGGCTATGCCGAGGCCTATCAGGCCTATGTCGAGCAAGGCTGGAACGCGATTTCGGGGGATGAGGGCTTTGGCGGCCAGGGGCTGCCCTTCACGCTCGCCACCAACGTGATCGAGAACCTGGGCAGCGCCAACATGGCCTTCACTCTGCTGCCGCTGCTGACTGTCGGCGCGATCGAGGCGATCAGCCACCACGGCAGCGCGGCGCAGAAGGAAACCTATCTTTCCCGGCTGATTTCCGGCGAATGGTCGGGCACGATGAACCTCACCGAGCCGCAGGCCGGGAGCGATGTCGGGGCCTTGCGCACCACCGCCACTCCGCGCGGCGATGGCACCTGGTCAATCAAGGGCACCAAGATCTTCATCACCTGGGGCGAGCACGATCTTTCGGGCAATATCGTCCATCTGGTGCTGGCTCGCACGCCCGGCGCGCCGGCGGGCAGCCGCGGGATCAGCCTGTTCATCGTTCCCAAGCTCCACGTCAACGCCGATGGCAGCCTGGGCGGGCGCAACGACCTGCGCTGTGTCAGCCTTGAACACAAGCTCGGGATCATGGCCAGCCCGACCTGCGTGATGAGCTTTGGCGACAACGACGAATGCATCGGCGAGCTGATCGGGGCGGAGAACGAAGGCCTCAAATGCATGTTCACGATGATGAACAGCGCGCGGATCAATGTCGGCAACCAGGGGGTGCAGATCGCCGAACGCGCGCTCCAGCAGGCCAGGACCTATGCCCGCGAGCGGGTGCAGTCGGCCCGTGCCGGCTCGCCCGACAAGAACCCGGTGGCGATTGCCGAGCACCCCGATGTGCGGCGCATGCTGCTGCGGATGCGGGCGCTGACCGAAGGTGCGCGCGCGCTGCTCTATTACACCGCCGGGATGATCGATCGCGGCGCACTCGGTGTCGAGGGCGCCCAGCCCCGCGCCGATTGTCTGGTGCCGATGCTCAAGGCCTGGGGCACCGACGTAGGCTGCGAAGTGGCCAGCCTGGGGGTGCAGGTCCACGGCGGGATGGGCTTCATCGAGGAAACCGGCGCCGCCCAGCACTATCGCGATGCCCGCATCGCCCCGATCTACGAAGGCACCAACGGGATCCAGGCCGCCGACCTCGTCACCCGCAAGCTGGGCTATGAAAGCGGCGGCGTATTGACGTCGCTGCTGACGCAGGCCGCCGCCGAAACCGGGGACGTGCCCGAATTGTCAGGACTGGCAGAGGACTGCGTTGCGATTGCCGGATGGATGGCGCGCGAGGCCAGCCTTGACGATCGCCTCGCCGGATCGGTTCCGTTCTGTACCATGTGCGCGGTCGCGGTGGCCGGATGGCAGCTGCAGCTCCAGGCTCGCGATGGGGCGGGCGGCGAAGCCAAGCAGGTGGTTGCGCGCTACTTTGCCGAGCACATCGCCCCCGAGGCCCGCGGACTCAAGGCCCAGGCAACGGCGGGCGCAGGCCTGCTCTACGCCCTCGACACCGAGGCGCTGGCCGGATGAGCGATCAATCCGACCCGCTGAATCGCATCGCGCAGGCGCTTGAGCGCCTTTCGCCGCCAGCTTCGGCCCCAGCCGACTGGCTTGGCTTCCCGGCCTATGTCTGGGATGGAGGCGCCCGCGCGGTCGGGCAGATCGTGGCCCCCGCGCTCGATCTGCTCAAGGGCATCGACGCACAGAAGCAGGCGGTTACCACCAATGTCACCCGACTGGCCCAGGGCCATGCCGCACACGACATGCTGCTGTGGGGTGCGCGCGGGATGGGCAAGTCCGCACTGCTGCGCGCCAGCATCATCGCCGCCCAGGCCAAGCACGGCGCCCGGATCGCGTTGGTCCAGGTATCGGGCGATGCCTTGCCGACACTGGCCGCGCTGTTCACCGCGCTGGGGCGGGTTGACCGCCGTTTCCTGGTGTTCATCGACGATCTCGGTTTCGAGGATGGCGACGGAGCGGGGCCACGGGCGCTGCGCTCGTGGCTTGAGGGCGGGGTAGAGGCGCGCCCGGGCAATGTTCGCCTGGCCGTGACCTCCAACCGCCGCGCGATCGTGGCGCGGCACGTCGGTGAGCAGGACGATCCGCTCAACCCGCGCGATGCGGTTGACGACCGGCTGGCGCTGGCCGATCGCTTCGGGCTGTCGATCGGGTTCCACAACTGCACCCAGGACGATTACCTGGCGATCATCGCGGGCTATTGCGACGATCTCGGGCTGGCTTTCGCGGAAGCCGACGCGCTGGAATGGGCCAAACGGCGCGGCGCGCGTTCGGGCCGCGTCGCCTGGCACTATGTCACCGAACTGGCTGGCCGCGCAGGACGAACGATCTGATCCTACTGCTGGCCGTCCTCCGGATCGGCCCGGATTCCTGCCTTGAACTGGGCCGAAGGATCGCCGCTCAGGTCGCGCTTCACTGGCATCCGGGCGGTAACGACCGGCTTGATCGGCGCCGAAGGCGCCGCACCCGGAGCAATCACCCGCCAGATGATCCCGGCGGTATCATCGCTAACCAGCAGCGCACCGTCGCGGGCCAGGCTGACCCAGGTGGGGCGACCGTGGGTCTGGCCCTTACCGTTCAGGAACCCGCTCAGCACGGGTAGCGGCTTGCCCCGCGGGTTGCCGAATTCATCGAACCGGACAAAGACCACATCGTAGCCCGAAAGCGGCTTGCGGTTCCACGATCCATGCCGGGCGATGAAGGCGCCGTTGGCGTAGTCCGGCCCAAGCCGCTCGCCCCCGTTCACGAAGGCCAGCCCCAGGGGCGCCACATGCGCGCCCAGCGCGAATTCCGGCTTGCGCACGTAATCGTCGATATATTCCGGCGGCGCCCAGTTGTTCACCCGTTCGTCAGTGTACTTCTTCCAGTAGATCCAAGGCCAGCCATAGTGCGCGCCGACCGGCACGTTGGTCAGATAGTCGGGCACGAGATCCGGCCCGAGCTGATCGCGCTCGTTGACCACCACCCACAGTTCGCCGGTCGAAGGGTTCCAGCCCATGCCGTTGGGATTGCGCAGCCCTTGTGCGTATTGGCGCGGATAGCCGTCCTTGTAGAGATCCTTTTCCCAGATCGCGGCGCGGCCCTTTTCCAGCTCCATGCCCTTTTCACCGATGTTCGAGGCCGAGCCGACTGCGGCATAGAGCCTGTGCCCATCGGGGCTGAGCACGATATTGCGCATCCAGTGATTGCCGGCGCCCGGCAGGTCCATCACCTTGCGCGGCTCGCTGGTCAAGCGGGTTTCGCCCAGCTTGTAGGTAAAGGCGAGCACCGCGTCGTGGTTGGCGACGTAGAGCGTATCGTCATTCCAGGCGAGGCCGGAGGGCGAGGCAAGCAAGTCTCCCTCAAGCAGGGTTTCGCGGACTTCGGCCTTGCCGTCGCCATTGGCATCGCGCAGCAGGATCAGCTTGTCGGGCGAAGTGCCGTGCGATCCGGCACGCTTCATCAGTGTTTCACCGATCTTCGCGGTCAGGCCCCCGCCCATGCTGCCGCCCGGCGCATCGGCTTCGGCTACCAAGACGTCACCATTGGGCAGGACGTAGATCACCCGGGGGTGTTCCAGTCCCTCGGCGTAGCGCGCCACTTCGAGCCCCTGGACCGCCTTCGGCGCTTCCCCGGGAGCCCAGCCGATCGGACGGGCGATCGCGACCGAGGGAATTTCCTCGGGCTTCGGCTTCGAAATCACCGGATCGCGGCCCGAGAGTTCATCCAGGCTGTGTTCGGCCGGAGTCCCGCGCCAGATCCACGCGGCGAGGATACCGAACACCACAAGGAACACGGCAAGGGCGACAAGCAGTTTGCGTTTGGTGGTCATACCGGGAAACTTAGGCGCAAGGGCGCTAGGCGGCAAGCCGCGATCGGGCTAGACACCCGCGCGATGTATGCCTTTGAACCCGATCCGCAGCAGCCCAAGGCTGCACTCTACGATGACCTGGCGCAGGCCGCCGCCGCGCTGGTGGCGGGAGAACCCGATCCGGTTGCGAACATGGCCAATATCGCGGCGCTGATTTGGCAATTCGCACCACGGCTCAACTGGGCCGGGTTTTATCGCCTGATCGGCGACGAACTGGTGCTGGGCCCGTTCCAGGGCAAGCCGGCCTGCATCCGCATTCCCGTGGGGAGCGGAGTTTGCGGAACCTGTGCCGCAAGCGGCCAGACCCAGCTGGTTCCCGATGTCCACGCTTTCCCCGGTCACATCGCCTGCGACGCGGCGAGCCGGTCGGAGCTGGTCGTGCCGGTGCGGCGTGACGGGCAGGTGATCGCGGTGATCGATCTCGACAGTCCCGACCCGGCGCGTTTCGATGCCGAGGACGCTGCCGGGATAGAGAACCTGGCCGCGGCGATCGCGCACGCCATCTGAACCGGCCATTCCTGCTCCGATTCGGGACAGTATCGCAGTTAGGCGGCTTAGACGCTTGGTTCCGTGCGTCTTACGATGCTAAATTCCGGGTTAACGCCGGGAATCGCCCGGCCGAGCCAGGGGGTTTCCCATGCCGTCTCGTCATATTCGTTTGCCGCTCATCGGAATTGCCGCGCTGGCCCTTGCCGCGCCCGCTTTCGCCCAGAATCCTCCGCCGCCACCGGGAACTGTCGACGCCGAGGGCCGCGTCTATGGCGAAATGCCGGTCGATCCGCGCCCTGATTGGGCGCCGCCGCCGCCTTCGGCCATGCCGCCGATGCCCCCCCAGCCCGCCGCGGGCGCGCCGATGGGTTATGACCGCCCCGGCCATGACGAGGCGGCATGGCAGCGCGCACGCGAGGACTGGCTTGCCGAATGCCGCCACAATCACCGCGGCAGCGGCAGCGCCACAGGCGCGGTGATCGGCGGCGTGGTCGGCGGGGTGATCGGCAACCGGGTGGCCGGGCGCGGCGATCGCACCGTCGGAACCATTGCCGGCGCGGCCGTCGGCGCGGTTGCGGGCGGGGCAATCGGCGCAGCATCGGACCGGCACCGCGCGCGCGACTGGTGCGAGAGCTATCTCGATCGCTACACCAACTACGGCGGCTACCAAGGCTATTACCCCGGCACTTATGCGCAGGGCTATGCCGGCTATGGTTATGCCTATCAGCCGATGATGATGATGGTGCCGGTTGCGATGATGGCCATGCCCGCGCCGCGCGCGCGCGAATGCAAGGAGGTGGTCACCACCACCGAATATGTCACCTATGTCACCACCAAGCCCAAGTACCGCTACGTGCCCAAGCGGGTGCCTGACAAGCGGGTCAAGATCGTGCCCGACAAGCGGGTGCGCGGGAGCTGAGGCTGACGTCATGAAAAGGGGGGCTTTTGCCCCCCTTTCTTTCACCAGGCGGGCACTTCCTAGAGCGAACGCCCGATCAGTTCTTTCATGATTTCGTTGGTCCCGCCGAAGATCCGGGTAACCCGCGCGCCGCGCCACTGCTTGGCGATTGGGTATTCGTTCATATAGCCCGCACCGCCGTGAAGCTGGAGGCACTTGTCGACCACTTCGCCCTGAAGCTCGGTGTGCCACAGCTTGGCGCCCGAGGCTTCCTGCGGGGTCAGCTCCTTGGCGTTGTGGCGGGCGATTGCCCAGTCGAGATGGGCCCAGCCGACCTGGAGCTTGGTCTTGAGATCCGCCAGCACGAAGCGCGTGTTCTGGAAATCGAGCACCGCCTGCCCGAAGGCCTTGCGCTCGCGGCAAAACTCGACCGTCTGATCGAAGGCGCGCTGCGCCGCGGCCTGGGCGCCGACCGCGATCGAGAGCCTTTCCTGCGGCAGCTCGCTCATCAGATAGATGAAGCCCTTGCCCTCCTCGCCCAGGCAGTTGGTAATCGGCACCCGCACATCCTCGAAGAACAGCTCCGAGGTATCGGCGGCATCGAGCCCGACCTTGTCGAGATTGCGCCCGCGCTTGAACCCTGCCCGGTCGGCCTCGACCAGCACAATCGACACCCCCTTCCATGCCGGCTGTACCTCGGTATCGGTCTTGCAGCAGACCAGCACCAGATCGGCGTTTTGCCCGTTGGTGATATAGGTCTTGCTGCCGTTGATGACGTAGTGGTTGCCATCCTTGCGGGCCGTTGTGCGCAGCCCCTGAAGATCCGATCCGGTTCCCGGTTCGGTCATCGCGATCGCGGTAATCACTTCGCCCGAGACCATCTTGGGGAGCCAGGTCTGCTTCTGCTCCTCCGAACCGTACTGGATGATGTAGTTGGCGACGATGTCCGACTGGAGTGAGAAGCCGGTCGCCACGTCGGTGCCGTAGCCGATCTCCTCGTCGATGATCGCGTTGTAGCCAAAATCGAGCCCCAGACCGCCGTAGGCCTCGGGCACCGTGGGGCACAGCAGCCCCAGTTCCCCGGCCTTGGGCCAGGCCTCGCGCGGGACGATCCCGTCCTCGTCCCACCGTGCGGCATTGGGTTCGAGCTCGGCGGCGACGAAACGGCGCACCGTATCGCGGAACGCCTCGTGATCTTCGGTGTAACAAGTGCGGCTGAGCCGATCGAGCGACATGGGCTATCCCCCTCCTGAATTGCAGGACAAGAGCGATAGGCCCGCCGCTGCGGGGGTCAAGCGGATTTAACCGTGCGGTTAAGGAGCGCTCGCGGCGATCTGCGACGCCGCGGCGGCCGGAGCCAGCCGCAACCGCCCGAGCTGGAGCGAGGAATGGGTCCGGTCGATCCGCAGCGCCCCCGAAACCCTCGCTTCAAGCCCCAGCGCCTTCGCACTCGCTTCGCCCAGTTGCAGGCGGTAGTCGCCATAGGGCACCGAATCGAACAGCACGTAGCCATCGAAATCCGAAACGCCGCGCAGGATTGCCCGCCCGGCAAGGTCGGTCAGCTCTATCGTCGCCCCGCCGCGCGGTTCGCCATCGGGGCCGAGCAAATAGGCCTCGACCTCCCCGGTCGGCGCCAGCGGCAGCGCAAGGCTGGCCTGAACGCCCGGACGCGGCACCACCACCATGCCCCGGTTCTTGGGCTGAAGCAGCGGGTCGGGCAGTGTGCCGGTATCGATCGAGACCAGCACCGGTACATAAGGCTGCAAGCCATCGATCACCGCGCGGCCGTTCTTGGCCGTGGGCGTCTGCGAGTGACGGAACCCGGCCTCGACGGTGACTCCTTCGACCGCTTCTTCCCCGGCTTGGCGATAGCCGTCGCCGTTTTCGTCACGGAACACCTCGACGGCGGCCTGGCCGGACTCGGCCAGACGCTCGCGCGAAGCACGCCAGCCCCCGTCGACCGGATCGGGGCCGAGGCTGAAGGCCAGGGTGAGGCCGCCGCTGACCCGGCCATGGTTGTCCGCCCGGCCTTCGGCGCGCAGCGCGAAACGGTCGAACTGGCGCACATAACCCAGGGTGAACTGATGACGCGCGCTCGGTGCCTCGTACTCGTAACCCGCGCGCAGCGTCGAGCGCTTGTCGAGCGGAGCCTCGATCAGCAACTGGGCCTGCTCGAACCCGCGGCGAACCAGCGGGTCGCCGCCGTCCGCCAGCCGGAACCGCGCCGAACCGCGCAACCGCACCGTTCCCGCCGAGGCATTGCCGATCAGGGTCAGCGTGGTTCCGGCGGATTCGTTCGATGACGTGGCCGGCGGCCCTGAAATGGCCCGATGAACCAGCTCGGCGGCAAGCGAAACGCGGTGAATGTGCAGCGATCCGCGCATTAACCATTCGTTAACTATTTGGCCCGTGCGCGACCGGGTCTGGCGCACCGACCCCTCGATCGGCAAACTCCAGTTTCCAAGGCGCACGGTGGTGTTCAGCCGCAAGCTGTAGTCGCTGCGCTGCTGCTTTTCGACCAATTCGCTCTCGAAATCGCCTTCAACCCACAAAACCTGCGCATCGAAGCGCACCGGGCCCAGTTTGCCCAGCGCCTCGCCGCGCCAGGCACGGCCGGCGCCAAGCTCCTGCGCGCCCGAAAGCTCAAGCAGCATCGAGCCGAGCGAACGGCGCACGGTGGCTTCGAGATAGTCGCGGCGGCGGCCGGTCAGCATCAGGCTCTGATACTCGAGACCGGCCGAGGTTCGTTTGTCGAACCCGTGTTCGACACCCACCCCCCACCGCCACCCGGTCAACGGATCGGCGAATTTGCCGGTGAAATCGATCAGGTCATGCCCATCATCGACGATTCCGGCCCAATACCAGGTCTTGCCGGTGGGGATTGCCTCGATCCCCACCGGAACGTTTGAGCGTTCGTGGCGAATTTGCCCCTGCGGCCCATAGAGCACGACATCGAAGTCGTTCTGGCCGAACAGAAGCTCGATATCCTTGAATTCGTAGCGCCCGTCGCCGCGATCGGCCTGCCAGGCGCGCAATTCGCCGTTGCGATAGAGTTCTGCGTCCCACCCCGCGGGCAAGGTGCCACGCAGGGTCGTCAGGCCGAAGCGGCCCGGAAGATTGATCGGACGGTTGGAAATGAAAGCCCCGCGACCGAAACCAGCCTGGCCGGTCAGCCCGCCGCGCAACGTCTCGACGTCACCGGCCGCAACCTGGGTCGCGCCGAGTGGCCCGAGCATCCCGCCCTCCGGATCATAGCGATAGGCGCGCAGCCGCAGGCTATCGGGGGCGCCGAACTGCGATCCCGAGAGCCGCGCGGTATAGCTCAGTCCCATGAACTCGCCGGCAGCCAGTGCCTCGTACGAGAATTGCGCCCCGCCACGGCTGTTCCACTGGCCCTGGAGCTGGATATCGACCGATGGCGTACGCCAGTCACGATAGGGCAGGGACGCCTGAGGCATCCCGGCTAGATCGAATTCGGCCAGACTGGGCTGGCGGAGTCGCGCGGCGCGACTTTTCCGCTCGATCGCCTCGAGGAATGGCAGCTTGCGATCCGATTTCAGCACCACCGCAAGGTTGGAAAGGTCGGCCTCGAAAGTGACGCCCATCCAGGCCGACAACGCGGGCAGGCTCATGCACCAGCCTTCGGGCGTGTCGGACACCGCGCCGGGCGCCAGGGCACGCATTCCGTTCACTGTTTGTACCGTATTGGCTTCCCTGTCGAGAACGAAGCGCTGATCCTCCGCAAAAAACCAACCGGTTGCGCGGCGCGACTTCTTGTCGAGCCGCACCGGCAGGTCGAGCGCCTGGATCAGATCGGCGAAATCAACGCAAACCCCGCCGGGGGTCTGGTAGCCACGCATGGCCTCGCCAAGCCTGTACTGCCCTGAACGCAGCTCGAGCAGCAGCTGGTCGTCTTCGCTTGGTTGCCAGGCTTCGCCCTGGGCCAGGCCGCCGCCCGCACAAAAGGCAACAGCCGCCGCGATCGTCGCGACGGCCTGCCTCAGGCGTGAGCGGTGCTGCACCATGGCGTCAGCTTCTGGCTTTCCTATGCAATTTCAGCATGTTAATTGATATTCGTGGCGACATCGGCGATGAGTTGCCCGCCATTTTCGGGCAATTCACGATATTCGATGCGGACCGGTCCCTTGAGCTGGACAACCTGTTCGGGGCTAAGCGGCACCCGCGCGACGCGGCGGTTTATCTCGGGATAGACTGCCACGCCCTTGAGATCGAAGACCGTGTCACCCTTCGCGTTCTTGCCGATCAGCTCGCCATAGACCGAGCGGGATCCCGATCGGGTCATGTCGAGTTCAAGGAAGGTTCCGCGCTCGCCGGTGACCAGATGCGGGTTGGCGAGCGTGGCCGTTGCCTCGAGGCGACCCTTACGAAAGATCACCGGGATGGTGATCCCGTAGACCGGGATCAGCTTGATCGAGACCCCGGTTGCCGGGGTAGCGCCAGCCTGCTCGGCCGGGATCGCCGGAGGCACGGCGCGAAAGCTCATGTGCACGCGGTATTCGCCATCGGGCAGGCCTTCGGGCGGACGGATCGAGATCCGGACGGACTGCGGCTGTCCCGGCAGAAGGGTGATCCGGCGCGGGGCATAGCGGACCATGCCGAGCCCGGCTTGCTCGGTGGCATTTGCCTCGGTATCGGGCACGTCGTTGATGTCGCCGTCCTCGTCCATCCGGCGAAGTTCGAGCGCAATGCGATAGGTCGCTGCCTCGCTGCCGATGTTGGAGAGAATCACCTCGGCGCCGCCACCGCCCGAGATTATCACCCGGGTCGGCGCGACCAGCAGATCGCCCTGAGCCTGGGCAGGAACGGCAAGCGCCAGGCCGGCGAGCGTGGCGGCTCCGGTCAGGAAGCGGCGAAAGGAGCGGAAATCTGGCATGTGGGACCCCCAGGGCAAAACCTTGCCGCAGGGTTACCGGCACCCTGCGGGAATACCCCTGGGGTCTAGGAAATCAGGGTTAATTTTCGGCTAACCAAACCGCATTTCGGGCAAGCAAAAGGCCGCACCCACCAATGCGGATGCGGCCTTCGTTTGCTTGGCCCCGCCCGTGGGCGGAATGGCGCTTACTGGTATTCGACCGAAACGTCGAAAGTACCGCTGTAGGTGCCCGGAGCCTGGCCCGAGGCGACGTGCAGCGTGCCGCCGACTTCGAAGGTACCCACGCCAGTGGTGGCGTTGAGCTGGAACGCGCCGTTGGGGTTCGAATTCCAGGTATCGACGGTCATGGTATTGCCGAAGCCGTCAGCAAGGGTCGCGGCGCTGCTCGGCAGGGTCACGCCCACCATCGCATCGGGCGTGCCGGTGACGGTGAAGCCAGCCGGAGCGCGCGTGCCGGTCGAGATCAGCGTGCCGGTCGAGGAAACGGTCGAGTTGGCGTTGACGGTGACGGTGCCGCCGGTGTTGGCAGCGATCTGGCCGAAGTCGAGCGCCGAATCGGCGGTCAGCGTCAGCGTCTGAAGAACTTCCGCAGTGGCGGTAGCGGTCGCCGTGGCGGCGGCATTGGCCGAAGTGGCGAACGAAGCGGCAGCGAGCGCGGCGCCCACAGCGGCGATACGAAGCGAATTACGCATGAACCTGGTCCCTTCCAAGCAAATCACGAAAACAGTTGCCTTTCGGCACTGTCGAATGGCTGGCATGCCCCCATCCGTGAAATGCTTGATAGTTACCAAGACTGGCGGTTTCCCTTGCGCCTGTGGTTAAC
>JAKOWQ010000404.1 GCA_029781465.1 Pseudomonadota bacterium | reverse complement strand
TTTGCTGCTCCCAATCGACAGGTCCGGTTCCTGTGATCTCAAGCACGCTGGCGCGCTGCCCTGGGTCGAATCGCCAGGTCACGGATTCGATCGAATTCCACCCGCTGCTACCTTCAAGTTCCTGGCGAAAGGCACTTTCCAGCTGGTTCTCGTTTAGCGCTCCAAGCTGATAATATTCCGCGAGTGCCTGTGGCCCACGAGCAATTGTGGTTTGGCGAATTTTGGCCGGAACGGCAAACCCCTCGCGGGCATCGATTTCGAACAGCACGGTCGTATCCGGATTTGCTGACGACTCCCAGGGGAGCCGCTCAATCATGTCGCCCGCCGCAGCCAGCGGCAGAACCCAGCGATATGGAAGGACAGGACTTTCCGATGGCTGGTAGAACTCGGGCAAGGTCCCATCGAGCCAGTAGCTGTGGCCATCGATCCTGGCCCGGACAAGTACATGGTCGAATGCAAGCGGATTGGGAAGATGCTGGTCAAGGCCATCGTCATCGCCCGCATTGCTGGCCAGAACGGCCTCGGCGGGGATGCCGAGCTCATTCAGAAGTGCCAGGAGCAGGACGGTTTTGCCCTTGCAATCACCGTAACGCCGACGCCAGGTCTCATCGGCGCTGGCCGGTGTCAGATTACCGCCGTTCAAGCCAACGTAAACATAGCGAACCTGCTGCTGAACCAGCTTGAGTGCGGCTTGAGTCCTGGCCATCGGATCGCTGCTGCTTGCGGCGATTTCGGCTGCTTCTTTCCTGATTTCGGAATCAGGGGCTAGCACTGCCGCTTTGCTGAACAGCGGAGCCATCCGGCTGGAGACG
Source organism: Pseudomonadota bacterium (assembly GCA_029781465.1). GTDB lineage: Bacteria > Pseudomonadota > Alphaproteobacteria > Sphingomonadales > Sphingomonadaceae > Novosphingobium. The sequence goes on along the minus strand of JAKOWQ010000404.1, from coordinate 3,842 downwards.
GCCTTCCAGTCGCTGAAGTCGGTGAATTCGATCAATCGCTGCCAGGCATAACGCGGCGGGGCATCCTTTGGAGGATTCAGTGCCGCAGGATTGTCCATTTCAACCCAGACCGAGGATGGTCCGCGCTGCACCAAAGGAGCTAGGTCCGCAGTCGGGCGGATGGTTGGCTCAAGGCCCTGTTCCCACGAGAGCCGGAGATCGTATCTCCCCGGAGCGGGAATGGGGCCAATGAACATCGCGCCAGCATTGGCATCACGTAATGTGGGATCCTGAGCAGGCAGGGTATAGGAAACCTCAAGCTCATCGCCGACCCGAAGATCCGGCACCCGCATGACTGCTGTCAGTCTTCCTGTCAGCATCGAAGCCTCGAGCTGATCTTCGCGGCGAAGGATCTCGAATTTGGAGCCGGCGAGGACATCGCGCTCGACCCCGTTCCGAATTACCCTGATCGAATGGACTGTCGGTGTCCCCGCAGCCGGATCCCAAGACAAAGCTAGGTTGCCTAGCTGCAATGCATTGGAGTCCCCCAATTTGACCAGATAATCGACGAATACCCATTCACCATTCTTGTCCAGATGGGTCTGAACGTTCTGGCGGCGATTGAAGATAGGGCCTCGCACTTGGTCGGGTACAGGCAGTGGCTCTGAAACGACCGCCCAAGCGGGGCGAGCGCCAGTCCTTACCGCCTGATCCTGCGCTTGGACAGCAATGCCAGACAATGCAAAGGCAGTGGTAGCGACAATCAACAAGCGCATCTTGGCACTCCGGTAGAACCCGGTTTTCACACTTAGACCCAAGACTGAGCCGCGCAAGCTCATTGCAATTCTTGCCCTGGCCGAAGCTTTCGCCGCCTACTTGCCCCTGAGCTTGCGGTGCGCAGTCAGGTCGAGCACTTCGCTGGGGCCGGTATCGTCGAGCAGGCCGAGGCGGCGGGCGACTTCCTGATAGGCTTCCTCCTCGCCGCCCAGATCGCGGCGGAAGCGGTCCTTGTCGAGCTTTTCGCCGGTGGTCATGTCCCACAGGCGGCAGCCGTCGGGGCTGATCTCGTCGGCCAGGATCACCCGGCTGTAGTCGCCATCCCAGGTCCGCCCGAATTCGAGCTTGAAATCGACCAGCCGGATGTTGATCGCGGCGAACATCCCGCACATGAAATCGTTGACCCGGATCGCCATCGACGAGATGTCCTGCATCTCCTCGTTGCTGGCCCAGCCGAAGCAGGCGATGTGTTCCTCGGCGATCAGCGGATCGCCCAGCGCATCGTCCTTGAAATAGTATTCGATCAGGGTGTGGGGCAGCGGCTCACCCTCGGGGATGCCAAGCCGCTTGGAGATCGAGCCGGCCGCGACATTGCGCACCACCACCTCGATCGGGACGATTTCCACCTGGCGCACCAGCTGCTCGCGCATGTTGAGCCGCTTGATGAAATGGGTCGGGATGCCGATGTGCGAAAGGCGGGTAAAAACGTATTCGCTGATGCGGTTGTTGATCACGCCCTTGCCGTTGATCGTGCCCTTTTTCTGGGCGTTGAAGGCGGTGGCATCGTCCTTGAAATACTGGATGATCGTGCCGGGCTCGGGGCCTTCATAGAGGATCTTGGCCTTGCCTTCGTAGATCTGGCGGCGACGGGACATGGGCATTTCCTTGGTGCTTGAAACGGCAAGCCCCGGCATGGGCGAGTCGGGCTGACGCGCGCTGCCGGGGCGGTTTGCGGGGCCTTACGCCAAATCCCCGCGCGGTGCAATCAGAGCGGGGATACTTGTCGGCATGGAGCTGATCTGTCTGCCAGCCCTTCCGTTCGGCCCGAAAACGAACGCCCCGGGCTCATCCCGACCTTGCAGCGATCATCGGCTGCACTCTTGGTTTCGCGATTCACCATATCGGCTTGGGACTCCTGTTGATCCGGTGGCAACCGCGCCGGGCAAGTCTGCGGAAACCAGCCAGAAGCTGGCAGGAGATCGCAGCCATGATCCTTATGAAATCCCTGTTTGAAGACCGTCGCGGCGCCACTGCGATCGAATATGCCTTGCTCGCGGCGCTGATCGGCGCGGCGATGATGGCCGCTCTGCAGAACGTCGGGCTTGAATTCGGCAACACCATGAATACCGCCAGCACGGCGATGAGCACGCAGAACGCCGCCGCCTGAGGGCTTGCGGGCAAACCGGGCGCGGCCTAACCGCCATGCGGTAACCTTGCCCGCCCGGAGTGCCCGATGGACCGAGCTGATGCCCTGGCTTTACTGACCCGTTACTATGCCGCCTTCAATGCAGGGGACTGGCAGGGGATGCTCGATTGCCTCGACGAGGAGGTGGTGCACGATATCAACCAGGGTGAGCGCCAGCACGGCAAAGCGGCTTTCGCGTTTTTTCTTGCCCATATGGAGCGGTGTTACAGCGAGCGGCTTGAGGGGATCGTCCTGATGGCCAGCGAAGATGGGCTGCGCGGGGCGGCGGAGTTTGTCGTCCACGGGGAATATCTTGCGACCGATGAGGGGCTGCCGGAGGCTGCCGGGCAAACCTATGTTTTGCCTGCGGGCGCCTTCTTCGGCATGGCCGATGGCAAGATCGTGCGGGTCACGGTTTACTACAACCTGGCAGATTGGTGCGCGCAGGTGGGGGCTTGAGCATCGCCGTCCGCAGCCTTTGTGGGCAGGAGTTGCGGGCCGCGCTGGGCGATCTGGCGCGGCTGCGGATCGAGGTATTTGCCGCCTTTCCCTACCTCTACGCGGGCAGCACGGACTACGAGCGCGAATATCTCGCCGAATTCACCGCCGCGGGTGATGCGGTGCTGGTTGCCGCCTTCGATGCGGACCGGATCGTCGGCGCCGCAACCGCCTCGCCGCTGGCCGGGCAGGAGGACTATGTCCGCGCCCCCTTCGAGCGGGCGGGGATCGATCCCGCGCCGGTGTTCTATTTCGGCGAATCCGTGCTGCTACCGGCCTATCGCGGGCAGGGGATCGGCCATGCCTTTTTCGATCAACGCGAAGCCGCCGCACGGGCCTGGGGCGCCAGTCAGGCAAGCTTTTGCGCGGTTGTTAGGCCGGCTGACCATCCGGCGCGCCCGGTTGGCTATACGCCGCTCGATACGTTCTGGCGAAAACGCGGCTATGCTCCGGTTCCGGGCCTGACCGGTGAATTCAGCTGGGCCGATCACGGCGAGGGGCAGGAAAGCGCCAAGCCCATGCAATACTGGATGAGGGAACTGTGAGCTTCGTTGTCGCCGCCGCGCAATATCCGATCGACCGGCTGCCGGACTGGGAGGCCTATCGGGCCAAGCTCACCGGGTGGATCGAGCGGGCGGCGGATGGGGGAGCAGCGCTGGCGGTGTTCCCCGAATATGGCGCGATGGAGCTGGCCTCGCTCGATCCGGCGACGATGGGCGATCTCGGTGGCTCGCTAGCCACCGTCAGCGCCCTTGTGCCGCGCGCAGATGCCCTTCACGCCGATCTCGCGCAGCGTCATGGCGTGCATATCCTGGCCGCCAGCGCTCCCTGCGGCCTGGCGGACGGACGCTATGTCAACCGCGCGCGGCTGTTCACGCCCTCTGGCGGGGTGGGGGTCCAGGACAAGCTGATAATGACCCGCTTCGAGCGCGAGGAATGGGGTATCAGCGGCAACGCACCCGTGCGGATATTTGACACCGAACTTGGAAAGATCGGTATAAACATCTGTTATGACAGTGAGTTTCCGCTCCTTTCCCGCGCGCAGGTTGAAGCGGGAATGGAGCTGCTACTGGTCCCTTCCTGCACCGAGGCGGAGCATGGGTACTGGCGGGTGCGCCACGGTGCCCAGGCTCGCGCACTCGAAGGGCAATGCTATGCGGTGCATGCGCCGACAGTCGGCATG
>JAKOWQ010000348.1 GCA_029781465.1 Pseudomonadota bacterium | reverse complement strand
CATGGGCGCACAAGTGCCGCGCCTGGGATCAAAGCTCCCGGTCCGATGCCTCTCCACCCGACGACAGCCGATCCAGGATCGGGCATTCGGGCCGCTCGTCGCCATGGCAGCACGCCGCCAGCCGCGCCAGCTCGTCGCGGATCGCCGTCAGCTCGGCGAGCTTGTCATCGATACGAGCGATCTGGTCGAGGGCCAGCCGCTTGACCGCCGCCGAGGTCCGGTCGCGGTCGAGCCACAACGCCAACAAGGCACCGGCATCATGGATTGAGAACCCGAGCGACCTTGCCTGGCGGACGAAATGCAGAATGCGCAGATCGCGCTCGCAATAGACCCGATAGCGGTTGTCACCGCGCACCGGCGCCGGAATCAAGCCGATGCTTTCGTAGTACCGGATCGTCTTGGCTGGCACTCCAGACCGAAGGGCGGCCTGACCGATGGTCAACGCCGCCCCCTTCTCGCCCGGCCCAGTTCCGCCGGAGGCCGAGCGCCGCGCCACCCCTGATCGACCTGCCGGCGGCGCGCTCGCCATTGCCCTTAATGGGCGTCGGCCCAGACCTTGCGCTTCACGGCATACATCATACCGGCGAACACGATCAAAAAGAGCACCACCCGAACGCCCATTTGGCGCCGCTGCTCCATGGCGGGCTCGGCCGCCCAGGTCAGGAAGTTGACCACGTCCCAGGCCTGCTGGTGCACGGTCGCGGTGGTACCGTCGGCGTAGGTCACGCCGCCTTCGCGCAAGATGTTCGGCATGCCCATCTGATGGCCAGGGAAGTACCGATTATAGTTCATGCCCGGCATCAGAGTCATATCGGGCGGCGGGTCACCAAACCCGGTGAGCATGGCAAAGACGTAGTTCGGTCCGTTCTCGCGCGCCTTGACGATCACCGAGAGATCGGGCGGCAAGGCGCCGTTATTGGAGGCACGCGCCGCCGCATCGTTCGGGAAGGGCGAGTGGAACCGGTCCGCCGGACGCCCCGATCGCTGGAACATCTCCCCCTGGTCGTTGGGCCCATCAGCCACCTGCACCTGCGCCGCGATGGCAGCGACCTCATCGGCACTGAAGCCTAGCTCGCGCAGGTTGCGATAGGACAACAGCCTCAAGCTATGGCAGGCCGCGCAGACCTCGCTATAGACCTGGAAACCGCGCTGTGCCGCGGCCCGGTCTAAGGTGCCGAACAAGCCGTTGAAGCGCCATTCCTGGCTGGGCGGGGTCGTTTCGGTGGAAGCGGCGGCGGGCTGCCAGAATGCGCCGGCCAAGCCGAGGGCCGCAGTCAGAACCAATGCGGCACGTGTTATTGAGGGGCGCATGGCTCAAGCCTTTTCCATCGAGCCGACGGGAGCAGTGCTGGGCAGCGAACCACCGCCACTCAGAACGGGCTGGCTGATGCTGTGCGGCAAGGGCAGCGGCCGCTCAAACTTGCCGAGCAACGGCAGCACGAGCAGGAAGTGAGCGAAGTAATACGCCGTGCAGAGCCGCGACAGAACCAGCCAGATACCTTCGGGCGGGCTGGCACCGCAGACCCCCAGCGCCAGGCAATCCAGCGTCAGCACCCAGAAGAACCACTTGTAGATCGGCCGGAACCGCGAGCTGCGCACGCGCGAGGTGTCGAGCCAGGGCAGAACAAACAGCACAGCGATCGCGCCAAACATCATGATGACGCCGAGCAGCTTGTTCGGCACGGCGCGCAGGATGGCGTAGAACGGCAGGAAGTACCATTCGGGCACGATATGCGCCGGCGTGACCAGCGGATTGGCCGGGATGTAGTTGTCAGGGTGACCCAAATAGTTCGGCGCAAAGAATACGAACAGGGCATAGAGGATGAAGAACACCATCAGCCCGAACGTGTCCTTGATCGTGTAGTAGGGATGGAATGGCAACGTATCCTGCTTGCCCTTGGGCTCGATCCCCAGCGGGTTGTTCG
>JAKOWQ010000284.1 GCA_029781465.1 Pseudomonadota bacterium | reverse complement strand
ATAACAGCCCTGCGGCAAATTGCTCTTATGGCGTCGTCACCACCGGCCCCGCAAATCTTTTGGACTATTGCCTTGGCTTCGCGGGCTGGCACCCAATCACCGGACGCCGGTTCCAGCACAATCGGGCGCTTAAGTTCTGCGACAAAACTGTCGATTTCGGCAGAGAATGCCGCAAGCTTATCTTTGTCAGGCTTCACGCTTGGAAAGGTAGATGACCTTTGCCCCCTTGCGCAACTGGTCCAGATAGTCCGACCACCATTGCGCCATATCGACGCGCTCTTTCCAATGCGCCCCCCGATGATACGCTGCGCGCACCTTGTCGGTATCGCCGTGGGAAAGTGCCCGTTCGATTGCGTCAGGGTTCCACTTTCCGCTTTCGTTCAACAGGGTAGAAGCCATGGCGCGGAAGCCGTGCGCTGTCATTTCATCGGTCGCATACCCCAGCCGCCGCAGTCCGGCGTTTATTGTGTTTTCGCTCATGGGGCGGGTGCGGGTGCGCACGGAAGGGAAGACGTAGCCAGACGGGCCAGTGATCGCCTGCACTTCGCGGAACAAATCCACCGCTTGCCGTGAAAGCGGCACGTGGTGCGTTTTGCGCGATTTCATCTTGCCTGCCGGTATGATCCAGAGCGCGCCGTCCAGATCGATTTCGCTCCATTCGGCATGGCGCAATTCACCGGGGCGGACAAACACATGGGGCGCAATCTGCAAGGCGAGCTTGGTAATCCCGCTTCCCTCGTAATCATCGATGGCGCGCAGCAGTTCGCCCGCCTTCTTTGCGTCGGTGATCGCGCCGTAGTGGGTGACAGTTGGTGCAGTCAGTGCGCCGCGCAAGTCGCGGGTAGGGTCTGACACCAGCCGCGCCGTCGCCACGGCATAGCGAAACACGGCCCCGGCCAGTTGCAGGCTACGCCGCGCGCTTTCCAGCTTCCCCTTGCCTTCGATCCGGCGAATGGCTGTCAGCACGTCCGCCGGTTCAATCTCGCCAATGGGCAATTTGCCGATGGACCCGCATACCAGAGACAGCAGATATTCGCTGCGCGTGGCGGTAGCGGGTGCCCAGCCTTTCGTGCCGTCGCGCCGCCGTTTCTCGCAATACTCGTCGCAGATCGCCTTGAACGTATCCGCCGCCTGAATACGGGCGCGAACCTTTTCGCGCTGCTTTTCCCGCGACGGGTCTTTGCCAAGGGCGATCAGTTCCCGCGCTTCCTCGCGCCGCCTGCGCGCCTCGCCAAGCCCAATTTCGGGATAGGCTCCGAGGGCCAGCAGTTTTTCGCGGCCATCGACACGATACTTGAGCCGCCAGAGCTTGCCCCCGGCTGGCGTGATCAGCAGGAACATGCCGCCGCCGTCCGCCAGCTTGATCGCCTTCGCTCCGGGTTTCGCATTGCGGATGCCAACATCGGTCAATGCCATGAGATTGCCAGCCTCTCCGGGGTCTCTACCCCCAATATACCCCCAAGCGTGGGGGTATCGAGTTGGCCGTTTTGCATATACCCCCCAATCATACCCCCAGCGACTGGTGGCTGAATGCGAACACGGGTGAACGCTTGCGGCCTAGTAACCGCTAAATACCGTGGATTTTGGGGGTTTGTCTAGACGCCTGCGAACATCGGCGGACAAGAAAATGGAGCGGGTGAAGGGAATCGAACCCTCGTCGTAAGCTTGGGAAGCTTCTGCTCTACCATTGAGCTACACCCGCCCGGGCGCGGGCGGCGCATTGCCACAGGCTTGGGAGGCGGTCAACCGCGCGGATCGGTCAGAGCCGCGCCCGCGCACGCTCTTCAGCTGATCCTTGGCGGTTCAGGCGAGCCGGGGGGCAGCGCGGGCGGTTACTTGCGTTCCAGCGGGATCACCGCAACCGTGAGGCGCGAGATGCACACCAGCTTGCCGGCCTCGTTCTCGATCCGGATCGACCAGACCTGGGTGGTGCGGCCCAGCGCCTCGGGGCGGGCCGTGGCATAGACGAAGCCATCGTAGGCCGGGCGGATGTGGTTGGCGTTGATTTCCATCCCCACCGCGACGTGCTTGCCGCGATCGATGCAATAGCTCGCCGCGACCGAGCCGATTGTTTCGGCCAGCGCCACCGATGCGCCGCCGTGCAGCCGCTGAAACGGCTGGCGGGTGCGGTGATCGACCGGCATCCGCGCCCGGATCCAGTCATCGCCGCACTCGACGAATTCGATGCCGAGATGACCGGGCATGGCGCCATCGCCAAGGCCGGTCATCGGTTCAAGCGGCGGGCGCTTCCCGCCCCACCAGATCGATGCGCTGTCCATCGCTTCGCTCTGGCGCAAGGCGCGGGCCTTGTAAACGCGGTGCAGAGGCGGCGCGAAGGCGGCTCAGGCCGGTTCGGGCTGGCGCTGCCCGGCGCGAACCCCATCGTAGAGGAATTCGCTGCCTTCGAGATTGGTGGCCGGAATCTCGTCGCGTTCGGCCCAATAGTCCTGATTGTGGCGCCACTCGGGCTTGTCGCCGCGCTGCGGCAGTTTCTTGAGCCCGCGCATCAGGTAGCCGGGGTTGAAGTTCTCGGCCTCGATCCAGTCGGAAAGCGCCATGCCCTTGTCCTCATCGCGCAGGGCTACCTCGACCCGTTTGGCGCCCTTCGCGTCCATGTGGTTGAGCAGGTTGCAGACGAAATCGCCCAGCATGTCGACCCTGAGGGTCCAGCTGGCGCGGAAATAGCCCATCACCCAGACCATGTTGGGAACCCCGGTGAACATCATGCCCCGGTAGTTGACGGTCCCGTGCCAGTCGATTTCCTTGCCGTCGACATAGAAGGGGATACCGCCCATCATCAGCAGGTTGAACCCGGTCGCCGCCACGATGATGTCGGCTTCGATCTCGACCCCGCCCTTGGTCCGCACCCCGGTTTCGGTGAAGGTCTCAAGCTCGTCGGTCACGGCGGAAAGCTTGCCCTCGACCACCGCCTTGAACACGTCGCCTTCGGGGCAGAAGGCCAGGCGCTGCTGCCAGACGCGGTACTTGGGGGTGAAATGCGGCTCAAAGGGGAAGTCTTCCTTGCCGGTGAAGGCGCGGACCAGCATCTTGAGCTCCTCGAACACCACCTCGGGCTCGCTCTGGCAGCGCTTGGTCATCAGATCCTGATCGTGCATGATCTGGGCGCGGACCACGCGGTGGATCGTTGGCTCGTCGATCCCGATCTGGCGCAGCCGGTCGGCCAGTTCGTTCTTGTTTTCCGAGCAGTAGAAATAGGTTGGCGAGCGCTGCAGCATGGTAACATGCGCTGCGTCCTTGGCGAATTCGGGGATCACCGTCGCCGCGGTCGCGCCCGATCCGATCACCAGGATCCGCTTGCCCTTGTAGTCGATCTTGGGGTCCCACAGCTGGGCGTGGATCAACTTGCCCTTGTAGCGGTCCATCCCCGGCCAGTCGGGCATGTAGGGAGTCTCGTGATCATAATAGCCCTGGCACATCCACAGGAAGTTGGCGGTGAAGATCGCGCGGGCGCCATCGGAATTGCGGGTCGCCTCGATGGTCCACAGATTGGCCTTGCTGTCCCAGGCGGCGCGGGTGATGCGGTGGCCATAGCGGATGTGCTGGCCGATCCCGTTCTCCTCGATCACCTCGCCCATATAGTCGAGGATTGCCTGGGCCGAGGCGATCGGCGTACCGGTCCAAGGCTTGAAGCGATAGCCGAAGGTGTAGAGATCGCTGTCCGAGCGCACGCCGGGATACTTGTGGGTTTCCCAGGTGCCGCCGAAGGTATCCTTCATCTCAAGGATGACATAGCTCTTGCCCGGGCACTGTTCCTGCAGGTGATAGGCCGAGCCGATCCCCGAAATCCCCGCACCCACGATCAGCACGTCGACATGGGTCGCCGCCGTATCGGAATTGCGCGTATCCTGCACTGCTGCCGTCGCCATCCGCTCTCTCCATTTTGCTTCGCCTGGCGTGCTTGCGCGCCATGGCAACGCGTTTCGACTCGAAACGCACCGCCAGCATTGACCGGAATCAAGCCCCGATCAAGCAGAAATTAGGGTGAATACCCTAAGAAGGTCGTTTTGTCCGGTCCGGCTCCAGCGGTGGCGGGGTTCCGCTTCCCTCGCCCAGCGCCCGCTGCATATAGACCGTATCGAGCCAGCGGCCCTGTTTGCGCCCGATTGCGCGCATCGTTCCGGCATGGGCAAATCCGGCGGCGGCGTGGAGTGCGACAGAGGCCGGCTCGGCCCCGCCGATCACCGCGATCATCTGGCGAAAGCCCTGCGCCGCGCAGGCATCGAGCAATGCCGCGAGCAAGGCCTTGCCGATCCCCTGTCCGCGCCGGTCATGGCGGATATAGATCGAATTCTCACAGACATAGCGATAGGCGGGGCGATCACGGAACTGGCTGGCATAGGCATAGCCGAGCAGCTCGCCCCCGGCGCCCCGCGCCACCAGCCAGGGCCAGCCACTGCCCAGCACCTTGCGCATGCGCTGCGCCATTTCTTCCGTGCCCGGCGGCTCGATCTCGTAGCTGGCGGTGCCGTGCAGCACATGGTGGGCATAGATAGCGGCGATGGCTGCGGCATCGGCGGGGGTGGCGGGTTCGATCTGCACGGGGGGCATAATGCCGCAAGCGGCTCCGCGCGCCAAGCCGCGCCGGGTTGCGCTGGCTGGCGCTTTGCCCGAAAGGGGGCGCCATGACCGGTCTGCAAACCGATCCCCAGCCCTCGCTCCCGGTGTTTCCCGGGCGGCGCACCTGCGTGATCGGCGCCGGGCTGGGCGGCCTGGCGCTGGCGGTGCGGCTGCAGGCGGCGGGAATCGAGACCGTGCTGGTCGAGGCGGGCGGGCGCCCGGGCGGCCACGCCCGCGGCGAGGAGCGCGATGGCTTCGTGTTCGATAGCGGCCCGGGCGCGCTGGCCGATCCGGCGGCGCTGGGCGAGCTGTGGGCGCTGGGCGGCGAAGAGCTGGCGGATCACGTCGAGTTGCTCGCGGTGCAGCCGCTGCGGCGCTTCTCCTGGCCCGACGGGGCCACTTTCGATCTTGCCGCCGACGAGGCCGCGCTGACCCGCGAGATCGCCCGCTTCGCGCCAGAGGATCTGGGCGGATACGAGGACTATGCACGCTATGCCGCATCGGCCCATGACGAGGTCTGGGCCCGGTTTGGCCAGCAGCCGATGGGCGATCCGCTGGCCATGGCGCGGGCGCTTCCGGCGCTGGCGCGGCATCAGGCCTGGCGCGGGCTCGATTCGCTGATCGCGGCCCACATCGCCAGTCCGCACCTGCGCGAGGCGCTTTCCTATGAGGCGCTGCTGGTGGGAGCAAATCCGCTACGGGCCAGCGCCGTCCACGCGGCCCTGCACCGCTCCGAACGCGCGGGCGGGCTGTGGTGGCCCAAGGGCGGAATGGGCGCGCTGGCCGGGGCGCTGGCCGCCTTGTTCGAGCGGCTGGGCGGCAAATTGCGCCTGCACGATCCGGCGCTGCACATCCATATGCTCGGCAACCGCGCCAGCGAGGTCGAGACCCAGAGCGGGTGGAAGGAACGCTTCGACGCGGTCGCCAGCAATGCCGACGTGGTCCACACCTACCGCGATCTGCTGGGCGAAAGCGCCTACGGTACGCAAACCGCGCGCAGGCTGGCACGGATGGATTTTTCGCCCGGCAGCTTCACGGTCCATTTCGCGCTGGAGGGTTCGTGGCCCGGCATTCCCCACTCGATGGTGCTGATGAACGCGCGCTTTGCCGGGCTGATGGAGGATATCTTCGAGCACGGGGTGCTGCCACAGGACCAGCTGATCGTGCTGACCCACCCCAGCGTCACCGACCCCTCGCTCGCGCCCGAGGGCAAGAGCGTGTTCAGCGCCGCGATCCCGGTCGCCCACCAGGGCAAGCTGCCGCTCGATTGGGAGCAGATCGGCCCGCTGGTCGAAAAGCGCATCCTTGACGAGATCGGCCGCCGCCTGGTGCCCGATATCCACGATCGGATCGTCGCGCGCTTCCACGTCACCCCGCGCGATCTCGCGCTTGAATTCAACGCCCATCTGGGCTCGGCCTGGGGGCTTGAGCCGAGCCTTCGGCAGAGCTGGTGGCTGCGGCCGCATAACCGTGATCCCAGGATCGCCAACTTCTATCTTGCCGGGGCCAGCACCCATCCCGGCGCCGGGGTGCCCGGCGTGCTGGCCGGCGCGAAGATTACCGCCAAACTGATGCTGGAGGAGCTGAGGTGAAACGCCTTGCGGTCTATTGCGGGTCGGCCAGTCCGGCCGATCCGCGCTATCTGGAGCTTGCCGAAACGATCGGCCGCGATCTGGCCGGGCGCGGGATCGGGGTGGTCTATGGCGGCGGACGGCTGGGGCTGATGGGCGCGGTCGCCAAGGGCGCGCTCGATGCCGGGGGCGAGGTGATCGGGGTGATTCCCGAAGCGCTCGCCAATGCCGAAGTCGCCAATCACGATTGTACCGAGCTGATCACTGTCTCGGGCATGCACGAGCGCAAGGCGGCCTTCACCCGCCTGTCCGACGGGTTCGTGACCATCCCGGGCGGGGTGGGGACGATGGACGAGCTGTGGGAAGCGGTCAGCTGGGCGCAGCTGGGCTATCACACCAAGCCGGTCGGGCTGCTCAATTCCTTCGGGTTCTACGATCACCTGATCGCCTTCATCCACCACATGGCCGCGGTCGGCTTTGTCCGCCCGGCGCATCAGGGGATCATCATCGCCGAGCCGGAGCTGGATCTGCTGCTCGCCCGGATGGCCGCGCACGTCCCGCACACCCCGATTTTCGCGATGAAGAGCAGCGATTTGTGAAGGGTGAGGAGCTCGCGCCGCCTCACGGCGGTGCGGACAGGGCATCCGCCCTGTCCTGCCTTGCCGGCCCGCTCCCCCGGCCCAACCACCCGTTCATGGTACCCTGTGGGTGGTTGGGCCGGGGGAGCGGGCCGGCAAGGCCAAGCTGATCGCGGAGGCGATCAGCGCACCCAGCAAGAAACCCGTTCCAACCCCACCAAACAACAACCGTTGCCTCCTTTCCCGGACTCCCCTACCCGCCAGCGCGATGCACAGCTTTCCCGCCCCCGCGCTCGCCCTGGTCGAGCAGATGGCCCAGGCCGCAGCCGCCGATCCCGCGCGCGCGATCTCGTTTCAGGGCGCACCGGGCTGCAACGGCCACCGTGCCGCGCTGGAATACGATCCCGCCTGCCTTCCGCTGCCGTGCTTCAGCTTCGAGGATGCGATCGAGGCGGTGAAGGAAGGGCGCGCCGCGCGGGCGATCATCCCGATCGAGAATTCGCAGCACGGGCGGGTGGCCGATATCCACTTCCTGCTTCCCGAAAGCGGGCTCTACATCATCGGTGAGCATTTCCTGCCGATCTCCTACGCGCTGATGGCGCTGGGCGAGGGGCCGTTCAAGGCGGCCTACAGCCATCCCCAGGCTTTGGGACAGACCCGCCGCTATCTGCGCGAACGCGGCATCGTGCCGATGGCCTACGCCGATACCGCGGGCGCGGCAGCCTACGTTGCCGAGATGGGCGATCCGCAAGCCTGCGCGATTTCGCCGCGGATCGCGGCCGAGCTTTACGGGCTCAGGATCGTGGACGAGGGGATCGAGGACGCGCACGACAACACCACGCGGTTCGTGATCCTTGCCAACAAGCCGCTCGATCCCGCCGATCTGGCAGGACGGCCAACGATGACGACCTTTGTCTTCGAGGTGAAGAACGTGCCCGCCGCACTCTACAAGGCGATGGGCGGTTTCGCCACCAACGGGGTCAACATGACCAAGCTGGAAAGCTACCAGAAGGGCGCTAGCTTCACCGCCACGGCCTTTTTTGCCGATATCGTCGGGGCGCCCGGCGATCCAGCGGTTGACCGCGCGCTGGAAGAGCTGGCGTTCCATTCCAACGAGCTGCGGCTGCTGGGCTGCTATCCGCAGGAATTGCAGCGCAAATAACTCCGTTCGGGTCCATTCTGCCGCTTGCTCCAGCACTTGCGCCGTGCCACCAGTTGCGACCGTGAGCACCAAGCAGGCGGCGATCGAAGGGGCACAGGCTGCACAGGACGCCGCGCGCGATTGGCAGGCGGTGCATTCCGACGCCTCGATCCAGTACACCCCGCTTCCCGAGCTGAGCGAAAAGGCTGCCGAGCCCCCCGCCTGGCTCAAGGCGCTGGGCGAGTTCCTGCGCGATCTGTTCGAACCGATCGGCCGCGCCTTCGGCATGTCGTGGGACGTGCTCAAATGGGTGCTGATCGGGATCGGGGCGCTGATCCTGCTCTATGTCCTCTGGCAAGTTCTCCAGCCGCTGATCCAGCGCTGGCGGCTGCGCCAGTCCGGCGCGGGGCACGCAGCGGGTGAGCCCGAATGGGCGCCCGACCGTCTGGAAGCGCTCGCGCTGCTCGAGGATGCCGATCGCCTTGCCGCCGAGGGCCGGTTCGACGAGGCGACCCACCTTTTGCTGCACCGTTCGGTGCGGCAGATCGCCGCAGCCCGGCCCGATTGGGTCCATCCTGCCAGCACCGCGCGCGAGATTGCGGCGATCGGCGCCCTGCCCGATGCCGCGCGCCAGGCCTTTGCGCTGATCGCGGCGCGGGTCGAACGCAGCTTTTTCGCGCTCGGCGCGCTTTCCCTGGCTGACTGGCAGGCGGCGCGCGATGCCTATGTGCGCTTCGCGCTCGAGCGCCTGCCCGCAACCGGCGCGGCGGCCGGATGAGCGCCCCCGCATCCCCCTTCTCGCGCCGCACCGCGATGCTGCTGGTGGCGGCGGGCGCGCTGGCCTTTCTGCTGCTGCTGTGGCTGATCGGGCGCGGCATCGCCGATGGCGAGCGCAACAACGGCCAGGCCCATGCCGCGAGCAAGGGGTTGGCCGGCTATGCCGCGATGGCCGCCTATCTCGGCAAGCGCGGCTATCAGGTCGATCTGGTCGAGGCGCGCGGGCAATTGCGCCAAGGCGGACTGCTGGTGCTGACCCCGCCCGCAATTGCCGACATCAAGGAACTCAACCAGGTGGTCGAGGCCCGGCGCCGGATCGGACCGACCCTGGTGATTACCCCCAAGTGGATCGCCGTTCCGCAGCTGGGGTTCGAGAAGAACGGCAAGCCCGGCTGGGTCCGCCTGGTCGAGGCCGGAGCGCCGAATTGGCCCGGCTTTCACGACGAGATCACGCTCTATCTTGAGCCGATGGACAAGGGCACCCGCCCGGGCGGATGGAGCAGCATCGGCATCGCCGGGACGCTGGCGCGCACCGACAAGGTCATGTCGGGCAAGGGCAAAGGGCTGGTGCCGCTGGTCTGGGGCGATTCGGATGCCCGCGCGCTGGTCAGCTATGTTGGCGATGGTGACTATCCGGCGCTGCGCGCAATCGCGCTGGGTGATGCGCCGGAGGATGACCCGGATCAGCCCGAGCTCGACGTGCCCGCCTTGCGCCCGCTCTACCCTGTGGTCTTCGTGTTCGAGCCCGATCTGGTCAACAATCTGGGCTTCAACCGCCCCGAGGCCGCAAGGCTGACCGACCTGCTGGTGGGCGCGCTGACCCGTCACGGCAGCCCCAAACGGGTCAGTTTCGACCTTACCTTCAACGG
>JAKOWQ010000279.1 GCA_029781465.1 Pseudomonadota bacterium | reverse complement strand
GCAGGTAAGCATCTGCTGTACGCCAAGGCCTCGCTGAACCTGAAACTGGCTGTAGGCGCCCTTGCGCGCCGATGCGATCGCACTACGCGAAACATCGGTGGCGACGATCTCGATCGTCCAGCCGGCCCAGCGCATGCGTTGCTCGGCAAAAATCATCGCCAGCGACAGCGCCTCCTGCCCGGTCGAGCAGCCCGCCGACCAGATCGCCAGACGCCGGGTATCGCCGCGCCGCGCGGCCAGCGCGGGAAGGATCTTCTGGCTCAGCTGGTCGAACAGCGGGCGGTCGCGGAAGAAGTAGGTTTCGTTGTTGAGTAGCGCCTCGACCACCGCCTCGGCCAGCGCTTCCTGCCCCGGCTGGAGCAAGCGCCGGGCCAGTTGATCGGCGTTCTCGATCCCCTGTTCGCGCATCAACCCGGCAAGCGCGGTTTCGATGCGCCAGTGCCGATCGCGAGTGAGTTGCTGCCCGGTCCGCGCCTCAAGCAGGCCCGAGACGAGATTGGCGGCGAAATCCTCGCGCATCAGCGCGGCCCCCGCAAGCGCAGCGCGGGATGCACGGCGATCTGGTCGGGCGGCAGGATCGCCGCAGCAAGTCCAGCCTTGGCGACCGAACCCGGCATGCCCCAGACAGCGCAGGTCGGCTCGTCCTGGGCCAGCACGGTCCCCCCGGCCTCAACGATGCCGAGCGCGCCTGCGCTCCCATCGCGGCCCATCCCCGACAGCACGATCCCGGTGACCCGGCCGTCGAGAACCTCGGCAAGGCTGGCAAACATCGGATCGACCGAGGGCATGCAGCCGTTGGCAACCGGGCGCCGATCGAGCCTGACCACAAGATCCTGCCCTTTGCCGACCACCGTCATATGCGCATCGCCGGGGGCAACCAGGATTTCATCAGGCCGAAGCAGCGCGCCTTCGGTAGCGACGCTGGCCTTGCGCCCTGACGCCTGCTCGAGCTGGCGGCAGAATGCCTCCATGAAGTTCTGCGGCAGATGCTGGGTAACCAGGATCGGCATGCCTACCCGGGGTGGCAAGGCACCAAGAAGCTTGCTCAGCGCGTGGATTCCACCCGTCGATGCACCGATTGCGAGCACCCTGGCTCCCTTGCGCCCGGCTGCCCGGACTGCCGGTACAACTGCGACCGGCTGGCGCTCGCCCAGTCTGCGGCCCGCCGCCGTGCGCCCCAGAGCGCGCAAGCGCAGCAGCAACCGCAAGCGGTATTCCTCGCTGAAACCTCCGGTTTTCGGCTTGGCCAGGGTATCGGCGGCCCCAGCCGAAAGCGCGGCAAGGGTTGCCTCGGCGCCGATCTCGGTCAGCGAGGAAACCACCATGATCCGCGCGCGCGGCGCAGCAGCGCTGAGCAGTGGCAGGGCTTCCAGCCCGCCCATGCCCGGCATTTCCAAATCGAGCAGGATCACGTCGGCCGGGCTCTTGCCCAGGATCGTCAACGCCTGTTCCGCGCTGGAAGCAACGGCCACCAGCTCTAGATCGGGCTCGCGCTTCACGATCCCCGAAAAGGCCGAGCGGACAACCGCCGAATCGTCGACCACCAAAACCCGGACAGGCGAGAGCGCCCCGCGAGGCGGGCTGCGCGGTATCTTCAAGGCATCGGCATGGCTCACCGTATGGAACTCAGGCCGCGCCCACCAGTTGCAGCTTAATCTGAAGCGTCTCGTGATCGAACGGCTTCATCACATATTCGTTGGCCCCCGCCTGGACCGCCTCGCGGATGTGCGCGGCATCGTTCTCGGTGGTGCAGAACACCACCTTGGGAGCCTCCCCACCCGGGCTGGCGCGCAGGCGGGTGATGAATTCGATTCCGCTCATCACCGGCATGTTCCAATCGAGCAGGATCACATCGGGCATGGCCTGGGCACAGGCGTCGAGCGCCTCCTGCCCGTTGGCGGCTTCTTCCACGGCAAGGCCGATCGCCTCCACCATATGGCGCGAGACTTTGCGGATCACCCGCGAGTCATCGACAATCAGGCATGTCTTCATTGCTCGAGGTTCCTTCTTCCCTTCAGTTTGGGTCAGATCCTTCACCAATTGCTTAAGCCGCGCAGCGCGCGTCCGGCCCGGCCAGCAGCATCCGGGCATCGATGACCAGCACCGCGCCCGCGGCCGTTTCCGCAAGCCCCAGCGCCACGCGTTGCCACTGCGCGGAAAGCTTGCCGGGAAGCGGCAGCAGTTCGGAGGTTGCCGGAACCGCATCCTCGATCCCGTCGACCAGCAGCGCATAGAGGAAGCGGTCGAATTCGGCGATCACCGCCTTGCGCCCGCCCAGCTCCGCCTTGCCCGGCTCAAGCCCGAGTGCGGCGGCGGCGTCGATCACGGTCAGCGGGCGGCTGCGCAGTGCCGAAACCCCGGCAACGTAGGCTGGCGCGCGCGGCACAGGGGTAAGCGATTCGAGTTCGACCACCGACTGAACGTCACCGGCCCGAAAGGCCGCGCGTTCGCCCGCGATCTCGACGATCAATACCAGGTCGGTCATGCGCTCCTCCTCACGCGGGCAGCCTTGAGCGCATCGAGCACGGCCTGCCGGTCGTAACGGTAAATCGATCCTTCGCCGCCCGGGTCCGCCTGCGGTGTCGAGCGGAGACGGACGATCGGCGCCGAATCCGGCTGGCCTGCCTCATCGCCGTTTGCATCGTCGAGGCTGATCGAGACATCGGCTTCCTCGCCCGCGCGCTCGTCGACCACCAGATAACCGGCGCCTTCGATGATCGGGCGCAGGAAATCCTGCATCCAGGCATCCTGCGCCGGAATGCGGCAGACCGGCTGCCGCGCGGGCGCGGCTTGCGCCCCGAAGCGGGCGAAGACTGCCAGCGGATCGAGAACCTCGACCGCCTGGCCATCGATCAGTGTCAGCCCGGCAACCAGATCGCGCCCTTCGGCGGCGGTCAGGGCACCGGAATAGGCCGAAGAATCGATCACCCGATCGATCGCGAACACCACTTCGCTGGTGCCATCCTCGAGCCGCAGAACCTCAAGCGGCCCCTTGGGCAGGGCCTCGCCGTCAAGCCCGGCCAGCGGAAGAATCGCGCCATCTATGACCACGTGGGCATTTCCGTCCTCGCAGCCGATCGCGGCGGCATCGACTTCCTCATAGCGCTTGACCACGCCGACCCGAACCGCGCGGCGGCGGCCCTTGAGATCGATGAACAGCAGGACGGGCACCTCGCCCGCCGTCTGATCCTCGTTCGCCTCGTCGCGGACGGCGCGGCGCGCGCGGCCCTCGGCCTCACCCGTCAACCCGGCCAGTTGCCCGACCGCGCCCATATCGAGCATCAGGATCGGGCTGCCGTCCTCAAGCTGGGTGGTCCCCACATAGAGTCCGGTCTGCATCACCACCGGGGCGATCGGCTTGACCACCAGGTCGTGGTGATCGAGCGCCTGATCGACCGCGATGGCAAAGGGGTCGCCGATCGTCAGCCGCACCAGCACCATGCAGCGCCCGCCCTTGATTGGCGTAGCGGCCATGCCCAGCGTCGCGCCCAGATCGGCGCAGGCCACCCGGCCATCGCGAACCTTGAGGAAGGTGCGGCCCCCGGCGCGAAGCAGATTTGCACCCGCCGGATCGACATGGAAGATTTCTTCGACGTAGGAGCGCGGGATCGCGAAGCGCTGATCGCCAACCTGGACGGTCAGCGCGGGAACGATGCTGAGAGTAAGCGGCAGGCTGAGCATGATCCGGGTTTCGAGCCCCGGAGTCGAATGGATCGCCAGATTGCCCCCGACCCGCTCGATATTGGCGCGAACCACGTCCATGCCGACACCGCGCCCCGAAACCGCGGTGATCTTGTCGGCAGTCGAAAGCCCCGGCTCGCAGACCAGCAGGATCTTTTCCGCCGCGGTCAGGCGCTCGGCTTCATCGCTGCCCAGGGTGCCCGAGGCCACGGCCTTCGCCACCAGCGCATCACCATCGATCCCGCGTCCATCGTCGCTGACCGCGATCTGGATCTGGTTGCCGGTCTGGCGCGCGGCGATGCGCAGCAGGCCGATCTCGCGTTTGCCGGCGGCGCGCCGGTCGGCGGGGCACTCGATTCCGTGATCGATCGAATTGCGGATGATGTGAACCAGCGGGTCGCGGATGATCTCGATCATCTCGCGGTCGAGTTCGACATCGCCGCCTTCGATCTCGACCAGAACCTGCTTGCCAAGCTCGCCGGCCAGATCGCGAACCAGACGCGGGAATCCGGTGAACAGCGTTTCGATCCGCTGCATCCGGGTACGGGTAATGGCATCGCGCACATCGGCAAGGATCGATGACAAGCGGTTGAACGGCCCTTCAAGGCCGACGCCTTCGGGCAGATCGCCGATCCGGCGGGCCAGCTCGTTGCGGGCCAGGACCATGTCGGAAACGCCGCTCATCACCCAGTCGAGCAGCTCGATCGGCAAGCGGACCGAGCGCAGCGCGCCGGCGCTGCGGTTGGCGAAGCCGACATCCCCCGAGGGCTCGGCTCCGATCGCAATCTCGCCGCTGCCTTCGCTGGCGCCGGCCAGCTCGGCAATCAGCTCGGAATCGTCGGCCGTGGAAATGTCTTCACCGGAATCGATTGCCTCGATCATCCAGGCGATGCGGTCGATCACGGCAAGGACCGCATTGACGAAGGCCGCATCGGGAACCCGCCGCGCCGCGCGCACTTCCGACAGCGCATCCTCCGCCGCGTGGCTCAGCGCCTCCAGTCGGGCAAAGTCGAAGAACCCGCAGTTCCCCTTAACTGTATGGAAAAAACGGAAAATCGCATCGAGCCGGGCGCGATCGGACGGATCGGCTTCCCAGGCGACGATTTCTCCCGCAAGCGCGGCGAGCATCTCGCGCGCTTCGGCAACGAAATCGGACAACAATTCGTCCATGCGGACTTCCCCCTGCTAGCAGCGCAAAATATCGCCAAAGATGGTTAAGGAGCGGTTATCGCCAGCCGCCTGTGCTACCTTCGGGCGCAAGGAGCCTACGCGTGAAGAAACCTGCCTTAGTTTTCATGGCGATGCTGACGATTGCAGCGACCGCAGCATGCAACCGCCAGTCCGAACCACCGCGCCCGGAGCAGACTTCCGGGACCGAAGCCTCCGCGCTCGACCGCAGCCACAAGGGCAGCGAATTGCCCGACTTCGTGCTCAAGGATCAGACCGGCAAGGAATTGCGGCTGGCCAGCCTCAAGGGCAAACCGCTGCTGATCAACCTGTGGGCGACCTGGTGCGCGCCTTGCGTGGCCGAACTGCCCGCGCTCGACCGGCTGGCTGGCGAGCGGGCTGGCAGGCTAAAGGTGCTGACCGTCAGCCAGGACATGCAGAAGCTGGAGACGGTTGCCCCGTTTCTCAAAGCGCGGGGCGCGGCAAGGCTCGAACCGTGGCTCGATCCCGAGGGAGAGCTTTCGGTCCAGTATGGCGCGCAGTTGCTGCCGACCTCGATCTACTACGACGCCCAGGGCCGCGAAGTGTGGCGCCTTTCCGGTCCGCGCGAATGGAATGATGCCGATACGGCGGCGCTGCTGGATGAGGCCGGGTAGGACCGGAACCGGCGGTTGCCCATTGCAAGGGCGCCCCTTCGCTTGCGCTCGGGAGCTTTCGGGAAGATGTCCCCCGGATTGGCTGTCGGAACCGGCGGTTGCCCATTGCATGGGCGCCCCTTCGCTTGCGCTAGGGAGTTTTCGGGAAGATGTCCCCCGGATTGGCTGTCGGAACCGGCGGTTGCCCATTGCATGGGCGCCCCTTCGCTTGCGCTCGGGAGTTTTCGGGAAGATGTCCCCCGGACATCTTCTGATTCCGAAAACTGGTGGGCGGTAACGGGCTCGAACCGCTGACCCTCTCGGTGTAAACGAGATGCTCTACCAACTGAGCTAACCGCCCGGCGCCAAGGCCAGAGCAGGCGCCCCTAGCCGAAGTTCCCGCCAGAAGAAAGCATCAAACCAACCGCGCGGCGTGGCTCCCCAGTTCCGCGAAATAGCGCGCCATGCCATCGGCAGCCTTGTCGGTCAGGGCAATGAAGGCGCGGCGCCGGTCGGTTTCATCCTCGACGCGTTCGAGCAACCCAGCCTCGGTCATCTGTCCGATCCAGCGCAGCGCGGTGGTGGGCGGCACGCCCGAGGCGATGCACAGGCTGGTCACCGAAACGCGCGTATGCTCGGCCCGCGCGGCGGTGAGGTCGAGCAGCATGTCCCAGGCCGGATCGGCGAACAGATCGCCATCGAAGAACCGCGCCCGCAATTGCCGCTGGCGAATGATCCGGCGCACCAGGCGCGGATCGGGCAAGGCCGGGCGCGTGGCGCGGATCAGCCGATCGCCGCTATCCCCGGCGGGCGCGGCGGCAAAGGCCGGGCGCGGGCTTTCAAAGCGGAAAGCGCTCTCGCTTCCGGTGAGGCCGGATTCTTCCAGCGGCCGCTCGAGCCGGTCGAGCCGCTGGGCGATCTGCCCGACCTGCTCGGTCAGCCGGAGCAGCACCAGCCGGTCTTCCTCGGACAGCTCGCGCAGTTTGAGCTGCGCCGCTCCGGCCAGCGCCCGGCCCAGCGCGATCACCCGCTCGGCCCGGCTGGGATCGACCAGGATCTGTG